>DTYX01000958.1 GCA_012961655.1 Candidatus Poribacteria bacterium | reverse complement strand
GGTTTTATCAATAGATTTTGGCAAGATAGTCAACCCCATAACGCCATCGAGACTGGGCGCGCTTAGAGGAGCGTCAGAGGGAAGGAGGAAATATTCGTCTGCCTCAATCACTCGAGAGGCTTTGTTGTCAGTCTCATCTTGTTCTTTAATTTTTCCCCTTCTTGTCTGATTTTGCTCGAACTCCGGGTCAATCCAGGCAAAGATAACGTGTTGTCCGCTGGAAAGCGTATATTTAAGCTCGGCGACGGCAACGCGGTTGATATTTAGCGGCGCAAGCCTGAAAGCTCTAGGCCCGGATGGGTCGACATCGCCAGAGGATTTATACGGATTCCGTTGCAACCACTGCTCCGGTGTAACGGTAACGCGTCCGAGCAGTTGTGCTTCCACATCGACGATATTATCCCCGTTCTGGTCTGGATTGCCATCATAGAGATAGACCTCGACATCTTGTTTGATATCGATATCTTCGGTGTTTTCGATTTCCGCTTTGATATAGCCTGTTGGCGTTCCACCCGTTTTATCATCCTTGTCATCGGTGGTATAATAAATCAGATGTTCGTTTTGGAGAGTATAGACTACTTTGAGATTTGGTATAATCCGCAGCGAAAACTGACTCGGCTCCGATTCCACGCGGTTGTTATCGACATCCACAAGGATAACTTGGTATCGGATGTCGCCGCCGTCGTCCGTTTGAACCGATAACTGTTCGGTGACATACCAACCTTCTCCTCGTTTCGAGTCAGCGTTCATCGGTGTCTCTATCCAGTCACCAGTCGTGGGATTTCTCCACTGCAGAGTAACTTCTTTAATCCCGGCGCTCGCGAGGTCATCAGCGACTTTGGCGGCGACTCGGAAGTAAGCGCCATCTTCGGCAATCTCTTCGACGATATCCACAATCTTGGGGATTTCGACGGTGAATACCGCGCCGCCCACAGCAATTTCTGTCGCATTCTCTGCGTAGTATTCGACGACGCCTTTGCCAGGTTTCGCAGTTATTGGAACCTGCAACTCAATTTCGGGATACTCGCCAAACGAAACACTCTTCTCCACTTCAGCTTCTAAAAATTCTTGTTCCATCGATACCTCGCCTTTCTGACCCGTTCCCTTGAATACTTCTCCTCTTCCCCCAGGAAATCTCGCAGTTACTTTCAGTTTGCCGGAGAAGTCACTGATGGGAACATACCTTTTCTGTCCGATTTTTTCGTCGTAAGTTGACCGCAAAATCCTCCCCGGAGCCAAACGCAACATCCCGCCTGGTTTCACTGCCGGCGTTTGGACCTCGGGGGTAATTTCATATTCCGCCATAGCTATGCGTGTCGCCGGGTCGCCGAAGAGGGTATATTGCTGCATGACCTCGAATTGCCCATAGCCATCGGCGATGAGCAGTTCCAACTTGGAATTGAAGGCAATTTCGCCGAGGCCGCGCATGTTCCGTTTAAAGATATCATCGAAGATAATTCGATTCAACGCGTCATTGCCACTGCCATAAGTTAAGCGCGTCGCGCTCAACATGCCGATGATGCCGGCGTTTGGTTGTCGAAGCAACATCTCCGCCATACTTGGCGTACCGGGTTTATCGAAGTAGCCGTTATAACACGATAACACCAACAGAAAGGGCAATTTATCCGTTTCACTAAGTCTTTTGACCGCGTAGTTATCGAAGATAATCTCATGCGCCCATACCACGCGCCCGCCATGTCCGGCATATTGCGCCATCACCGCTCCTTTTGAGAGTTCCTCCGTGATGATTTTCCTCGCCACCTGTCCGGGCAGCATATTGCCGTATTTAGTGGGATTTGCATCGACCTCTGTCATTATATCTTCCAGAAAGATTTTGGTCGTCTCAAAGCCCAGAAGCGTGTGATTTTGCGAAATCTCATTCAGACTTTTTTTGAAGATGAAATCCCCGGAATTGGTTGTATCGTCATCCGCAATAGATATAATACGCCTCCGCCATGGTCCATTGGGGCGGCTGCCCTCATATTTTAAAATCTTATCAACGACTGCGGCAGCTTCATCCTGGCTCTCCACCGGCAGGCGACCGATAAAGAGATCCGGCAACACATCAATGCCGCTAACCGTCGCATACCAGTGGTCGGCCGAAGTATCACCGTAGGACGTCCATACATAATGAGGGGGAATATATCCGCTCAGTTCAGGCGGCTCTGGATAAGTTTTCTTATCGATGCCTTTAAAATCAAACGTACCATCGCCGAAAAGGACGACGTAAGAGACCGGTGGCTGTTGCCAATTAAAGTAAGCATACTTCAGAAACTCTTTAATAGCACGCGGCGAGACCATGCCGTAATTGAATTCATCGTAGATATCCGTGACATCGACGACCGCCACGCGATAGTTTCCACCTTTCGACGTTCTACGCCAATCCCCCAGACGTTGAGCGGATTCCATAAAGAGAGGATGAGTGATGATGATATAATCCGCGCCATTCGATGTGTCTTTCAAATGCGCCCCCGTATCTCTGACTTTGACCAACCGCGCGGGCTTGAGCAAGCCGCCTTCGCTGACCGCGATAAACTGAGCGTCGTGAGTGTCCGGATAGTGAAAAATTACGTTGTAGGCGATATTAGGCACATTTATCGTAACATCATCAATAGTGGGCGCAGCTATCTGTTCTTCCTCTTCTGCGAAAGCGTGTGTCGGATGTTCTTCCTTGTATCTATCCTGAAGCATCACTCTCAGACGCTCTCGCTCCTCCGGGGTTAAAATGACCCGTTTTACCGCGGCATTTCTTACCTTTGCCAATAACACAGAACCGTTGGTCTCATAAAGTTCTATGTTCGGGTAGAGGAAACCGGAGACTTTATATTCCAATTTCCTGCGCTTGCGGACTTCGTAACTCTCATGGCTCTCAGGAGACGCGAATTCCAAGTAATCATTGACCGCTTTGAGTAACCTTACATATTCAACCTCAAAGGAATTGATGTATATATGATATGGATAACTCAGAGCATTCTCCTCAGTTGTTATATCCACCTTCGCACATCTTATAATATTATAACCGTTTTTAGCATCGACCAATTCATCTTGAGAGCGAAGATGCTTGGTGATTCTCATCTCATCCTGCATCTCCCATTTGGCGTTTGCCATCTTTATACCGTTGATAGAGACCAAAATCTCGTGTTCTGTGGGAGTGCCCCCTGTAAGAAGCAGGTCAATTTTCGGGCGGTCTAAGGTCGGCGCGACATCATATAACCTGAATTTCACTTCAACCTCATTTTTATTCGAGGCGTTCTTTATCCCCGTCCAGAACCAATGGTCTCGAGCCTCGTACCAGGCGTGCGGGTCATCTGGCGAGACGTCTTCTGGATGAACATGCTGCAATACTTGATAAAAGTGGTCTGCTTCAAAATTGATTTTTGAATTGAAGGTCGAAACTAAAACGCCGGTTGGGTCATTCGGAGTGCCATCAAATTCCGCCACCCGCTTCCCGCGCTGATTCTTCGCAAGCTCAGGACTTAAATAAAGCCAATAGACATTCCAGCGCGTATAAATGCTATCGGTTTTTAAGCCGAGAAATTCGATGTAATCGCCTTCATCAAATTTGCCATCCATTTCGCCATGAACGTAGATGGGAATCTCTTTGCCGCGCAAGCGCAAAGAAAGTTTTCTCGGGTCAATAGAAGCCAGGTCGAGTGTTTGACTCAGAGGAGGATTCCCATCTACCAAACCGATAGTCTCCATTGCCCGATTCAGGTCATCATAAGTCAGACGATAGACCCCCGTCTTTTCAACGAAGATTTTATAGAGCGGCGTGTGACGGAGCGATTCGCCGCCTCCCTTTGAGGGCGCCGCTGAAACAGAAGAATGCTGGGGTCGGATTTTGCGCCAGTTTTTCGCCGCGTCATAATTGAGCAACTTTTTGTGATAAAAATCTTCGAAAACCTTCGATTCAGATGAAGGAAATCTTCTCCTCTTTGCACTGAACTCTGAAGGGGATGACAGATTGGGCGCCGCGGAAGGCCGTTCAAAAGTAACTTTAACTACCAACCGCGAATAGATTTTCAACAGTCTTCTCTTCGGATTATATTGAACCGGATGGAGCTCTAAAGTGATGACTCGCTGGTCTCGGATGTATCCGTCATAAATCACTCTTGCTAATTGCCGCGGATATAGCGCATTCGCAGATGATTGATATGCCGAGCCAATTTCGTCGTATCTTCCCGTTATCGCTTGAATATCTTTCTCAGTTTTGACAATCCGGCGCGGCACAGGCGGCAGGCGGTATCCGACGCGCATATTTGACGAGGAATCCAAAACCTCAACGCGGTATATCGCTTCAGGCGGCGCGCCTAAAAAGAAGCGCGAAACCGGAACTTTGGGATTGCCCACTTCCGAAGTATAACCACATCCTCGATAACTTATAGCCTGATAACGTACTCCGTCAAACTGCTGTATCTCTGTTTTCAATTCAGGTATAATTAATTCCAGCGTAACACCATTTTCGTCGCTATTCAGAATTTTGATTGTATCTGCAAAAAGCAACGGACGCCCCAGAGGGCTTACCGCATCTTCCGACCATGAAGTCGACGACGTTTTTCCCACTTTGATAAAGGGGGGCAGGGGGGATTTTCCTTCAGATGACGTACTATGTGATAAATTGGGTAAAATTAAAAGGATAAAGAGGGATAAAACTGATAACCAGAGAAAGTGTCGAATTGAAGCATGTCTATTTAATCGGCGGGAGCGGCGCATTGATGGATTTAACCTCCTCATAACTTGTCTCTTTACATATTCTTGCGCTGTGAAATTTGTTTTGACAAGATTATCGTAGTTTTTCTACAAGATGTCACGATTTATTTCACAGAACATTCTGCTAAAGTATAGTTGCTAATTTGTTGAGAATATACTAATAATTCTTCACAAATTGTCGAATAGCTGAAAAGACAGCGCGAAATAGCTCTTCGCCAAGAGCCGCCATTCTTATGTCGATGAATAACTGCTCCTCCGGCATACGTTCATCCAGTTTTTCCAGTTCATTACAAAAGTAATGAATCAACTCTTCCTGGTTATCATCGATGAAACGGAGAATCTCTTCCTTCGTTAGACGAATTAAACTATCTCTTAAAAATTTGGGCAGCATATTAAACCTCATTTGAGAAGCGAAGTTGTTAAAATTTAAAGGTTATTTGAAAGGAACTAATATGCGGGGAAAAGATATCGCAGTAGGTGCAATTGTCGCAAAACCGGGGCAGAAGACGCAAGGTTACCTGACAGTGGGTGAAATGCAAGATGGAACCCCAATTAGAATACCGCTAACGATAGTCAACGGCGTAGAAGATGGACCTGTGTTGTACCTTCAAGCTGCCAGCGATGGCGATGAATTAAATGGCATCGCGGTAATTCAAGAAATTTTACGCCAAATCGAACCATATCAGTTGCGGGGCGGCATTATCGCCGTGCCGCTGGTAAATTACCACGCCTTCCATGCCAAGCAGGCCAGTAGTCCAGTCGATGGTAAAAAGATGAACCGCTGTTTCCCCGGCAAAGCAGATGGCAGTTCCAGCGAGCGCATCGCCTACGACTTGTTTAAGAAAGCAGTGAGACAAGCCAATTACTGTATCGACCTACATCAAGGCGGCGTCCAGCCAATGATTGATGAGGTTCGCGTTCGAGTGGGCAAAGAGGATTCACAACATGACGCGTGTCTCGAATTAGCGCGTATCTTCGGCATCGGATACATTCTCGACCAAAAAGGTCCCGATGGACAATTGGCACGCGCCGCTCCGGCGGAGGGCATTCCAACTATTGACCCGGAACTCGGTGGCTGTCATGGATGGGACAGTGAAAGCGTAGCAAAAGGTATCTTAGGCGTTAAAAACATTTTGAAGCATTACGGCTTCATCGAAGGTGAACCGGTCATCCCGGAAAAACAGATTGTGGTCGACAGTTTTACTAAAGTTATGAGCAATCGCGGCGGTTTCGTTCGATATTTAGCCCAGCTATATGACCATTTAGAAGCTGACCAACCGATTGCCGAAATTCTCGATGTCTTCGGCGACTTAGTGGAAATCATCAAAGCCCCAAAAGCTGGCATATTCTGGGGGAAAAATCTGTATCCGATGGTCGCCAGCGGAGAATCTATCGCAACCATAGGAATCAATATGACATATATCTAGCTCGTATGTCGTCTTGTTTCAGATAACTATTACGAAGGAAAATTCTGAACCTGACGCTTTTTTGCGTGCGGAGCTTCAGGAAAAACAGGCTGTGGAGTAATTCCAAAATCTGAATTCCAAATTCCGTTCACCCACCCGCGATAGGTGGGAAGATGCTCAACAGGTCTCCCTCCTGTAACACATAATCCAACCCCCTACGCACGCCATTGACCATAATGAGTTGAGCCATTTTAGCCGGAACGCCTAGCTGTTCCAAAACCCCTCTTATTGTTATCTCTTCTGGAACAGATAAAAGAGCCTCTTTACCCTTAGCGCCTTCAGGCAAAAATTTGGATAAACTTGCAAACAATTTAATTTGGATATTCATCATTATCTCCCCATTCGTATCAACTTAAGCGTAAGACTTTGAGTCTAATAGCCGTAGTGGCCCTGTCCCGCCATTCAAAGACGACTAAATTCGTTCCGGAGTCCACTTTGAGTGGACTTGAGCTTCTTAGCCTGAAATTAATTTCAAGGCGATTGTGGCACTAAGTAATACGAAATCCGGAGCGACATCATCTGAGCTCAGACTTGCACTTGGACGCTATAGCCAAACCGTTTTCATCGTTTCGTATTTCATTTTGTAAACACCCGCTTGCCCGAACTCACATTTCCAGCGGCGTCCGTAATCTTTATGACAACAGTATGCTCACCGGCCTTCAATTCTGATGGCGTATTAAAGTCGAATGTTTCCATCTTGGAATCGAATATTCCGTCAGCAGGGAATACAATTTGCCAATCCTGGCCATCTATTGAAAATACGGCTTTTTTGATGTGATTCATCTTATCCTCGGCGGTACATCTGACCCGGAATTTGCCATCTTCTGCAGTGGTGACGGTAATCTCACTAATGGTCGGTTGCGTGTTGTCTATCTCGAATTGGTCGCTAATTTTCTCCGTTGTCTTAGCCAAATTTGTGGGGTTGCTGAGCTTGTCGGTGGCGACAATTTTTATCTGATACCGTCCATCGGGCATAGACGTGGAATCCCAAGAATAAGAGGTGGTTTTCAGTTTCTCTTTTAATAACTTCCATGCTTGTTCATCGACACCTTTATAGTAAACCGCGTATTCCATTGCGTCTTCATTTGCATCACTGACTCGCCACTTGACGGTGCGTTTTGTGCTGTTGCCAGAATCTTGACCGCTGGATGGTTTTGGTCCCTGTCTTGGTGGACCAGATTGCCTTTCACCCTCTGCTTCATCGTCTTTTTGAGAATCTATGTCAATTTGTCTAATTTTCGGTTGAATATTAGTCTGCACATAAGCGATGGTAACACGCTTAAACGTAGAAGCGGCAAGTGGATTTGTTGTGGTCAATTTTGCGCGCCATTGGATAAAGCGAGCGGGAGGGTTGGTGATTTTCTGTCCACTGGCGTCTGTATATTCATCTGACCATTCACTCCAGGTGTTATCAGGTTTGGAGGTGTTGCCCGTTCGGGTGGAGAAGCTAATTGCTGTACCCTCTGGGATAACTTGTTCCCATTCGATGTTTCCCCATCTGGAGATAATTTTTGCGTCATATACTTTGGATTCCAGTGTGCCTTCCTGGGCATGGTCAGTGGATAATCGGTAGATTTTACCACCATTGCCTGTGGCGATGAACATACTCCCCGTTTCTGTTTTATGGATTGCCAGCGCTTGAGCTTCTTCGCATTTTGCTATGGAAGCGGAGTCGCCATCTGCGTTTACGGTGTAAATCCTGCCTTCATCCCCGGTGCCCACAACGAGGTTGTCCGCCGCATCCACGACCATAGATAAGATTAACGGTTCACTTGCGGTCCAGAGCTTGGAGACCACTCCATCAGGAGCCACCTGATAGATGCTAGATTCTTTCTCCTTCTGCGGCTTTCCTCCAGCGCCTGGTGGCGGTGGTAATTCTCTTCGTTTCTCCTCGCCTGGTAGTTTGCCTGAAGTTGCAGCAGCATACAGATTGCCCTGTGAATCCATCGCCAGGGCATGAATCTCTTTCTCGTCGGTGTCATACACAACAGAGGCATGTCCATCCAGGGTTATTTTATAAATAATCCCGTCGTCTTCGCTACCGGCATATAATACATTTTGGTCGCTACTGTAATGTAAACTCATGATGTGCCTTTCCTCTGAATCGTAGAGGACGCTGTTTTGCCCATCAGGGGTAATCTTATAGATTTTCCCATCGGTCCCAGTGCCGGCGTATAAATTACCCTCGTTGTCAAAGACCAAATCCCAGACATATTTTTCCTTTGCGTTCAACAACGTGCTCGCTATGCCATCGGGCGAAATTTTGTAAACGAGTCCATCCGGCGATGTGCCGGCGTAGATATTATCGCTGCTATCTATTGCGATACTGTAGATATTCACTTCAGGTGAATCGAAAAACAGGGAAGAGGTTCCGTCAGGAGCGATTTTGAATATCCTGCCCTCATTACCCGTGCCAGCATAGAGATTGCCCTGTGAGTCTGCCGTAAGACACCAGACATAAACCTCCTCAACGTCGATATAAACATTTAGCTTCCGAGACAGGCTCACTTCCCCTTTGCTGGAGATAGATACATTTTTCGGTTTGCCTGATTCGAAGTCTTTCTGTGTTTTCTGTTCCCAAACAGAAGTGCTTACCCCTAAAGCGGGAAGTACAGTTATCGTCAAAAACATTACAATTAACAGTGGATTTAAAATCACCGCGAATCTTTCGGCTTTTATGGATGATGGGGTATGTTGAAATATCGTCATTAGTAATTTCTCCTTTGATTGGTAAATGGTAAAATGGTGAATAGGTAAAAGATTGGCTCATGTTAAGAATGAGTGCAAAATGAGAACACACACGGTTGCACTTTCTTTTGACATGAGCTATCGTTTTACCTATGGCGCGTTTCGATCAATTACTATCCGCAAAGACGCACCGCCTGAAATAAAATATGTCGTTGGCAGTTTCTCCCTCAGTAAAGTCGTGCCTTTAGTAAATCCACCCTCTGTTTGTGTTCGATGTGTCATCACCGAGAGCATTGATAGTGGTAGTTCCGGCATCTCCTCGCCCTGGACAGTCATGCCAACCCTTGGGATATATATTTCGATGATGATGTTGTTTCGGCTTTCTCCCCTTTGCAACAACTTCATCAACTGTTGAATATTTTTCGGTCGAAAGTTTAACGGAGCGCGATTTTTTTGCCATGATTCATTGTCAGTAACACTGGACACCAGAAGTACCGCAACACCATCAGGCGCGTTTTTGGGGATGGTAACAGTCGCTTTCTGGATTATCGGATGTTCTAAATATAGTCTGAGGGAGATAAACATCTGAATCTCATCGCCGGGTTTGTAGCGGTTTTTATTAATCCGAAGACCCTCGATTTGTGCCGTATTTCGCTTGTCCTCGATGGAAATGTCTACCGCGATATTCTTCACTTCGACTTGTTGGAAAGGGTTGTTAATGATTGCATACAGAGGAGATAATGATTCATAAGCGGCGGAGACGGCGCCATTTGATGACGAGTAAAAGTCATCCTTGATGATGTCAGGTTGGTCTTTAAGAGCAATGACCGTATGGACATGCGCGGTGGAATCGCCGAAGGATTTATCCACCGCTTCGACCAAGCTCAACGTACCGAGTATCGCATAGAAAGGTGAGAAGCGCCGATGTCGTACCACTTCATAGTGTAATTCCTTCGTGACGTCACCTTGAGTTGTTACTCGTAAATTAACCGGTATAAAACTCGGCGAAGTTCCAAGTATCCCCGCAATTGCAGGATTTCTATCCTGTACCAATGTGCCAATTGTCTTTATCGATGAGGACATTTTTGCGGAACGGGTTATCAGTGGCAAAACGTAGTTGACATATCCAACTGAAAGCGGTAGGTTCATATTGCCCTCGCCGAAGAAAGAATGGCCAAAGCCGAGGAGTTGGTCGCCTTCGATATATGTTAGAGTGGCGAAGGCAGAAAAATTAAAATCGCCGCGGGCAAATTCAAACCCTATAACTTGTCCCGGTTCAATAGGAACATCTACGTCCACAGAACCACCGCCGCCGCCTCCCTGGAGAAGATTCATGCCATATTCTGCCAAAAGTGGCCGCATGTAACTAATTGCCTGCGGACTAAACCCAGAAGAGGTAGCGGGAATTTGCAGTCGCATTCCCTGAAGATTGTCATACGGATTCACATCGTGATTTTGCTGGCGTGCTCGTTGAGAAAACCAAGAATCCAAAATTCCTATTTTATCATCATCCGCGGAATTGGCGCCCGTAGTGAAGAAGGGGATAAGTTCTCCACCGCCGCCATAACTCAGCTTGGGCGTCATCCCTCTTTGAGTAACTTTGAGCATCAATTCGATTGGAGTGATGCCGAATAAATCGCCTTTTTTCTGATTATAAGCGCCGAGAGATAAAGCGCCGATTAAACGCCCATTGATGTAAGCGGGGCTACCGCTCATGCCGTTGGCAACGCCAGTCTCGTCAAATGTTCCACCCCAACCTCTAGCCCAGATGACATCCCACTGCGGAAAAGCGTTCTTTTCAATGTCGATGACTTCCATGCTGAATTCTTCGATCTTATTACCCGAAAAAACGGTTTTAACTTTGCCCTGCATACCTGGTTTTATTTCATCCAATGCCATGAATTTGCTATTGTCCCATTCAATAGCCTGCGCTAAAATGGTTATACATAAAAGCAAAGTAACTACGAATGGTAGATGTAAATGTTTCAATGTTTCACCTCAAAATTTTAAAACCCAAAGAACATCTCTGCGGTTTCTCTTTTTCTGGAAAGATATAGTTATGATAACAGTTATCTTAATTATTGTCAACCTAAAAAATAGTTACAAATTCCCCATGAAAAAATTCGTTGTAGC
>DTYX01000957.1 GCA_012961655.1 Candidatus Poribacteria bacterium | reverse complement strand
TGCTTTTATCCGTGTCAATCCGTGTGTATCCGTGGCTAATTATCTTTATCAAAATATATTTAACAAAGCACTACGAGAAAAACTTTAGAAGGCAGAATCTATTTTAGACCATGAATCCGAAAAATTTTAAAATTGGTTCATACATCGCCGTAGATTGGTGTTTCGATTCGCTATTTATCGTTCTAACAATTATAGTTCCAAATTATGCCATATATTATAGCACAGATTTACAGATTATTCCAATAGAATTTCAGGTTTTTCACTTGACTTTCTATCAATGATTTGATAAAATTTTAGCCAACTTTGGCAGAATTCCGATTGAGAAGAATTATTCAGCATACGTCTATGTGGAGCAGGAACCGGGATAAAATAAGGCAGCAGGGGGATAAAATGTATGATAATTAAACCATGGACACGTGTATTCGTGCTTATTGGTTTGTTGATGATAGTTACACCGTCGGTTCGTGCTGAAGAGCCAAAGAATGCTAGTGTTTCAATGGATACGTTGAATAGCGCCGATAATCATGAATTCAATGTGAAAACATCACATTCTGAGGATGCTGAGAAACATGAATCATCGCTGGGCAAGGAATTGCCGCTCTGGAGCGTGTTTCCGTTTGGCGGAATTTTGCTGTCAATTGCAGTTTTTCCGTTGATTTTACAGGAATTTTGGCATCGTCACTACGGTAAAATTATCGCGGCTTGGGCGATAATCTTTGCTATACCTTTTGCCATTGTCTATCGAGGTGAAGCTGTTCATGAAATATTGCATATCTACTTAATTGATTACATTCCATTTATCATTTTACTGTGGGGGTTATTTACCGTTTCAGGAGGTATTTTAATCCGCGGGACGCTCAAAGGAAAACCGATTGTCAATACGATAATGTTGCTTATTGGCACCGTCATTGCTTCGTGGGTTGGAACGACAGGCGCTTCAATGCTGATGATTCGTCCACTTCTTCGCGCGAACGCCGACCGCAGGTCTAAAATGCACCTGGTGATATTTTTCATCTTTTTGGTAAGCAACATTGGTGGTTCTTTAACTCCGTTGGGCGACCCACCGCTGTTTTTGGGATTTCTCCACGGAGTCCCATTTTTCTGGACCTTTAATCTCATCAAGCCGATGGCGTTTGTGAGTATAATTCTGCTGTTGATTTTCTTCGCCTTCGATTCGGTTCTATATCGTCGTGAGCGAGCTCCAGGCTCCGATACAGGTCCAGAAAGCTCTCAAGAGCCCCTGCGTATTGATGGGCTGTTTAATCTTATCTTTCTTGCTGGTATCGTCGGCGCAGTGCTGATGAGCGGGCTGGTCAGACTTGGGCATGTCAACATTCTTGGCGTCCATGTCGAATTCCAAAATCTTCTGCGTGATGTAACCATCGTCATTATGGGATTGCTCTCGTTGCAATTTACACCGATGTCAGGCGAACTTCGCCGAGCCAACGGTTTCACCTGGTTTCCCATCGTCGAGGTCGCCAAGATATTTGCCGGAATATTTATGACAATTGTGCCCGCTCTGGCGATTCTCAAAGCTGGCTCAGAAGGAAATTTGGGGTTTTTAATCGATGCTGTCAAAGAACCACTTCATTACTTCTGGATAACCGGCGGTTTATCTAGTTTCTTGGATAATGCGCCCACCTATCTGACATTCCTAAATACCGCGTTGGGAAATTTTTACGTTGGCAAACCTGAGCTTGAGGCGGTTCATGCGCTAATCAATGACCAGCATACCTACCTCTTGGCGATTTCATGCGGGGCGGTATTTATGGGCGCGAACACATATATTGGCAACGCGCCAAACTTTATGGTTCGCTCAATAGCTGAAGAAAATGGGGTCAGAATGCCAAGCTTCTTCGGATATATGGCGTGGTCGTGTGTAATTCTCATCCCGCTTTTTGTCTTGGTAACGTTCATTTTCTTTATAGTTTAAAGGAAAATTATTCCAGCCATGTTTCAGGAAAGAGACAAAAATTTATGGCGCGGCATCGGTGAAATCAGCGCCGTTGGACTGACCATTGTTATTGCCATAGCCATTGGTTATTTCGGCGGCCGCTACATCGGTGGGAAATTCGGCAATCCCGACCTGGGAATTGTTATTGGCGTCTTTTTGGGAATGGCTTCAGGGTTTATGGAATTATTTCGCGTTGTGATAAAATACATCCGACGGATGTAATAGAGTGGTGCAGACATTCTCGTCTGCTACCTCTTTTTACCGC
>DTYX01000956.1 GCA_012961655.1 Candidatus Poribacteria bacterium | reverse complement strand
TCCGTGGCTGAAGATGTTATCTAAAAAAAGCAGACTGAAGCCTGCTATCGGAGATAGGGCGTTTCAACGTCCTTTTTTTGACTCAGCGTGGACATTGATGTCAACGCCTATAGACTCAAAGCTGTAATAATACCGAAGGTGTAAGAATGCATCAGTTCAAAATGGTATAAATAACAAAGGTGAACGACAATGCCAAAGTTTGAATTAGTATCGGACTACGTACCGCGCGGCGACCAGCCGCAAGCTATTGAAAAATTGACTGAAGGGTTGCGGAAGGGATACAAATATCAGACGTTATTAGGCATCACAGGTTCCGGCAAAACATTCAGTATGGCCAATATCATCGCCAACGTCCAGCGTCCTACTCTGGTAATTTCCCACAACAAAACCCTGGCGGCTCAGTTATATAGCGAATTTCGAGAATTTTTCCCAAATAATGCAGTGCATTATTTCGTCAGTTTTTACGACTGGTACATTCCAGAGGCATACAAGCCGCAGACGGATACGTATATCGAAAAAGATACGCGAATCAACGAAGAGATCGATAGATTGCGGATGGCGGCTACTGCAGCGTTGATGTCCCGTAGAGATGTGATTATCGTCGCCAGCGTTTCCTGTATCTACGGCATCGGTTCGCCAGAGCAATTTGAGGGTCAGCGAGTTCAACTCAAAATCGGCGACATTGTCAAACGGAACGACATTCTGCGTGCATTGGTGGACATCCGTTATGAACGAAACGACGTAGATTTTGCACGCGGGCGTTTCAGAGCGCGGGGTGATGTCATCGAAGTTTTTCCAGCGTATAGCGAAACCGCTTATCGCATCGAACTATTTGGCGATGAAGTCGACCGCATTACCGAAATCGATACGCTGACAGGTGAGATTATAAATGAATACAATGAGATTGAAATTTTCCCTGCGCGGCATTATATGACCGATGAAGAACGTTTCGAGGAAGCGTTGTTGGACATCGAAGCGGAATTGCAAGAGCGTATCGACTATTTTATCTCGGAAAACAAACTGCTGGAAGCGCAACGTATTGAACAGCGAACGCGATTTGATTTGGAAATGATGCGTGAAGTGGGGTACTGTATCGGCATCGAGAACTATTCGCGTCACTTATCCGGATTAAAACCGGGCGAACCGCCTCACTGTCTGATGAATTTCTACCCCGATGATTTTCTTCTGTTTATCGACGAATCTCATGTGACCATTCCTCAAGTTAGGGGGATGTATCGAGGCGACCGTTCCAGAAAACAGACGCTCGTCGATTACGGTTTTCGGTTGCCTTCCGCGTTGGATAACCGTCCACTGCGATATGAAGAATTTGAAAAAGTCATCAACCAGGCGATTTTTGTATCCGCAACCCCAGCCGAATTTGAGCGAAAACTTAGCATGCAGCACGGTCAGATAGTCGAACAGATTATTCGTCCGACCGGTCTGATGGACCCCAAAATCAGCGTACATTCAACCGAGGGGCAAATTGACCATCTGATTAGCGAGATTAACAAGCGGATGGGAAAAAAGCAGCGAGTGTTGGTGTTGACGATGACCAAGCGGATGGCGGAAGATTTGACCGATTATCTTCAGGATGCGGGGATGCGGGCGACTTATCTGCACTCAGATATAGAAACTCTTGAACGGCCACAAATTCTGAGGGACTTGCGAGAAGCTAAATTCGATGTGCTGGTGGGAATTAACTTGCTGCGTGAGGGATTGGATTTGCCCGAGGTCACACTGGTCGCAATTTTAGACGCTGATAGACAGGGCTTCTTGCGTTCGGAAACCTCCTTGATTCAGATGGCGGGTAGGGCGGCGCGTAACGTCGATGGCGAAGTTATCTTGTATGCCGACAATATCACCGATGCGATCCGAAACGCCATGCGCGAAACCGAACGCCGCCGACAAATTCAGATGGAATACAACGAGAAACATGGAATCACACCAGCCAGCATCCAAAAAGCCATCGTCGATATGCTACCTTCAGTAGCTGAGGAACCAGGTTGGGTCGGTGAATATGAAGCGATAACGCCGGAAGAGGCGATGCTGGATAAAATTAAAAAAGAGACCGCTGCGGAGAATTTACAGGAAATTATCGATAATATGACGCAAGAAATGCAAGAAGCGGCGGCAAATCTGGAATTTGAACGCGCTGCGGCGTTGCGCGACCAGATAATGGAGTTGAAACAAGAGTTGGGGCAAGGGTGAGTCGATTCAAGAGAATACATAGAAATCCGTAGGGTCCGACCTTGCACCCGACCTTTGGGAAAAACTCGGTTTCTATTTATGAAAAATAAGTGGAATGAAGTTTATATCATGTTATCTGTGAGAGGAATATTCAAAGGTGGCGCTGCATTTCGGTTTCCCAGCGGAACGCTATTTTTACGATATGGAACACTTACAAAATCCTATCATCCAATTTAATAACAATATCCGCGACAAGCTCCTTTAAATCGGCGATGTCTTTCTTTATTTGGTTGATGTCTGTCTGTAACTAATGAAAATCCGCCTGCATGTTCTTTTTATACCTGCGATTGCGGTTGCCAATTGCAGAACAGATTGCGATGAAGATAAATATGGGAATAGCAAGGAATGCCAAAACCATAATCTGCGGAATCCAGAACGGAAAATTCATTTTTATTCCTCCTTGAATCAAAAGTTTTTCCATCAATATAGCGAACTAAGATTGTCTCAAACACATTTCATCGTGCGCTTTGATGGTTAAATCGGCGATATATGCTTTCATGTCGTTAATATCGCTCTTAATCAGAGAAAGGTCATTTTGCAAGCGTTCTAAAGTGCGATGGGCGCTAGCTTTATCGTAACCCTTTTTTTTGATGTAATATGAAGTTCCTAGCCATATTGAACCTAATGTGATAATTATCAAACTGCCGCATAAGAACATCTTTAGCCACGGATTAACACCGATTAAAC
>DTYX01000955.1 GCA_012961655.1 Candidatus Poribacteria bacterium | reverse complement strand
TCACCACTCACTTCATCAAAAATGGGAAATTACAAACCGACATCGGTATTAGGGGGTTGCGATAAGCAATCCTCCGCTTTCGTCTTACGGCATCTCGCACTACTGCACTGCATCACAATTTATTTTACAGAGCACTCAACCCAAATCAGGAGGAAATAAATATGGCGAACGAAGTAATCGACATCGGCTCAAGGCTGGAATTGTTCGTTGATGACTATCTCATCGACAAAATAACTGGCGCCGAGCTGAGGTTACATAAGCCGACGCCCCGTGAGGTGGCAATTGTTCACGATAAGCCGTGGGAAGGCAACGTATGCTTTTATCACACAGTATTCAGAGACGGCGACCATTTCAAGATGTATCATCGTGGCGCTCACTACGATGAGCGGATTGAGAAAATTACCCACCAGGTGGTCTGCTATGCCGAGAGCAAAGACGGAATCCATTGGTATAAGCCCGAGCTAGGAATTATTGAGTTCAACGGTTCTAAGAAAAACAACATCATCTGGGACGGTATCGGCTCGCATAACTTTGCGCCGTTCAAGGACTCCAATCCCAATTGCGAGTCGGATGAAAGATACAAAGCGCTAGCTAGCGGTGAGGGCGGGCTGTACCCGTTCAAATCATCCGACGGTGTCCACTGGTCGTTGATGAGCGACAAACCCGTAATCACCAGAGGCGCGTTCGATTCACAGAACCTGGCGTTCTGGGACACCACCCGCAACCGATATGTGGACTTTCACCGAGGATTCATGGAGGGTGTGCGTGCCATCATGACTTGCACCTCCACTGATTTCATCAATTGGACAGACCCGGTCTGGCTTGAATACCCAAGCGCGCCGCTCGAAGCGGTTCACAAAGTAACCGCTGAGCGAAGCGAACATCTCTACACCAATCAGATTACGCCTTACTACCGCGCTCCGCACATTTTTATGGGCTTTCCCAAACGTTTTGTGCCCACTCGCACGGCAGTGAAGCACCATTCCCCCGGCGTGTCCGACGCCGTTTTCATGACTAGTCGCGATGGTCTGCGCTTCAAACGCTGGGGTGAAGCTATTATCCGCCCTGGTTTGCAAAAAGAGCGCTGGGGCAACCGCAACAATATGATAGCCTGGGGTATCCTCGAGACCGAATCTGACATCCCCGACACGCCCAACGAGCTGTCACTCTACTCCATGGAAGGTTACTACCAGGGTGAAAGTTGCCAGATGCGCCGGTTTATACTACGTATCGATGGGTTTGTCTCAGTGCAAGCGCCACTAAGTGGAGGCGAATTAGTCACCAAACCGATTGTCTTTGAAGGCAAAAAGTTGGTTATCAATTTCTCGACATCTGCCGCAGGCAGCATCCGAGTCGAAATCCAAGATGTCGCCGGTAAGCTAGTCGATGGCTTTACCTTGTCGGACTGTGCAGAGATTTTCGGCGATGCGATTGAGCGCGTTGTTACTTGGAAAGCTGGCAGTGACTTGAGCAAGCTAACTGGTAAACCCATCCGCTTACGCTTTGTCATAAAGGATTCGGACTTGTATTCAATGCAGTTTCACTAGCTAATACCGTTTCTCCTTGACAATAAAGCATAAAGCTAGTTTATTCCTGAAATTGAACGCGCATATAAGGAAGGAAAGGGCTAAGGGGCGAGGGGGCAATTATTATCAATACCGGGGTCAGTCCTGATATGGTGTAATTTTACCGTGTCGATAACAGTTCCGATTGAAAATCCGCCACAATTTTTTTCATTGACAGGGATAGTCAACTTTGATAAAATGCTGTTTGAATGATTTACATGCCTTGGAAATAGGAGAAGATATTGCTATGAATATCGAGCAAACGGCAGAAGATAAATTTCAACTGTCAAGCGTTTGCTGGCCGAACAGGTGTAAAAATCGCTGAGAGAGGTCACAGGAGAAAAATACTCATCATAATTACTATGAGAAAGGAGTTCAAAATGTCAAAAGACATAGGTGTTGGAGTAATAGGCATTGGTATGGGCGAAAACATGCTGGCTCTCAATGAGGATTCCAATTCTCGATTTGAGGTGCGGGGGCTGTGCGCCAAGACGAAAAACAAGGTGGAGGCATTGGCACAAAAGTGGAATATCCCCCTTGCCACGACCGATTATCGGGAAATCATCGACTGCAAGGATATAGATGTCATCGGAATCTATTCACCCGACCATCTTCATGGTGAACATGCTATTGCAGCGTTGAAAGCGGGGAAGCACGTTGTTTGCACCAAACCAATGGTCACGACGATGAAGGATTGTGAGGAGATTGTAAGATTAGTGGATGAAACAGGGTTGAAATTCCTCGTCGGCCAGACAATGAGATTTGACCCAGAATTTGTCAACGCCAAACGGATGTATGATGACGGCGATTTAGGTGAAATCATCATGGCGGAAGCCCACTACGTTCATGACTTGAGAGATGTGGCTGACTTTACCCCCTGGCGGATAGAGGCGCCGCAGGATTTAATGTTCGGCGGAGCGTGTCATCCCATCGACGTATTGCGATGGTTTCTCGGCGATATCGACGAAGTTCACGTCTACGCCCGCAAGAGTGCTCTAATTCCGGGATATCCTATTGAGGAAAACTTTCTGATAAACCTCAAATTCAAGAACGGCGTCATCGGACGCATCATGGCGGCTTACGGCATTGTGCATCCGCCAATGCCGATGATGGGTTTGGGCTTATATGGCGCCAAAGGCAGTTTAATCAGCGATTACACAGATTTTAAAGGCGGACACATCAAGGTCGTATTCGATAAGTTGCAAGGTTTGCCAGAACTGTCTACGAGTTTTGAACCCATCATGGAAGGCGCGTATGGACACGGCAAGGCAGTAAAACAGTACATGGCGCATTTCGAGGACTGTTTAATTAACGATAAGCAGCCATCGCCCGATTGCCGCGATGGCGCGAAATCGATTGCGACGGGAATAGCCGGCTGGGAATCCGTGCGCACAGGCAAACCGGTGAAGGTGAGGAATGAATTTTAAGGTAGGATTCAATAAAAGTCCGTAAGAAAAGGAGCATAGTAATATGGGTGTAAAAGATGTCACCGTTAATGTGTTGCTTCCACATCAGTTGGAAAGCGGCCTGGTGACAGAAGGTGAAATAAATCTCACACAGCAGTGGGTGAGTTCGATAACCCCAGATGATGCGGGCAAATTAGCTGGCGATGCTTGGTTGGGCCAGTGGTTAGATACAACTCTGCCTTTTAGTTTCCGGTATGGCGGCGAGGAGTCTGATTCAATTCTCAGTCAATGGCAATGCCAAAAGGGAGAGCAGAACACCGATTCTGATAGTGAGCGGCGGGAATTCACTTGGATAGATGAAGCCACTGGATTGCGATTAACCTGGCAGTTGAAGCGCTTTTTAAACTACCCGGCGGTGGAATGGGCGCTTACATTTGAGAACACCGGAACGAGCGATACACCTATAATCGAAGACATTCACTCTCTCAACCTGCGTCTGAACCATTCAAAAGGCAGACAGCTCTACACTGTTCATGGCGTTACCGGAGGCCGCAGCTTTCCCGACGATATGATACCGTTTTCATGGCAGCTCCCATCCGCTGAAGGAAACGAGGTACGGCTTGGCGGCGAACATCCATCCAGCAATCGCCACTTGCCTTTTTTCAATCTGGAAACGCCGGAGAATCGGGGCGTGCTTGTCAGCGTGGGCTGGTCGGGAAATTGGCTGGCGCGGATGAATGTCGATGGAGCTCAGTTGCGCGTTCGGACAGGCTTGAAGAAATCGCATTTCATCTTGCATCCTGGCGAGAAGATGCGCGCTCCGCGGATATTGCTGCTCTTTTGGCAAGGCAAGCGCCTGCATGGACATAACATGTTACGTCAACTTCTGCACAGATACTATGTTCCGGCGCTGGGCGGGAAACCGCAAGAACCGCTTGTATCCGTCAATGTGTGCTTTACTTACCATGGACACGGCGGCTTTCTGCATCAGGCAACTGAGAAGGAGGTCTTGCCTTTGGTTAAACCATTCATCAAAATCGGCGCGGAACTATTCATCATCGACGCTGGCTGGTACGAGGGTGAACCTTGGCCAGAGTGGATAGGCAACTGGCAATTTTCCGAGAACAAGTATCCGCGCGGTTTTCGTCCCATTTCCGGGCCGCTGGCTGAAGCAAAAGTGGCGTTCGGGCTTTGGTTTGCTTCCGAAGGCGTGAGCAAAACTGCTCCTCTGATGCAAAAACACCCGGAGTGGATTCGACAGTCACAACAAGGCTCCGGCGGAACTCTCCGCATGGAACTGCCTGAAGCGCGGGAGTGGTTTCTCAAGCAGGTCGATTACCTGGTGGAACACGAGGGGATGAACTGCTATCGTCAGGATGGCTCTGGTTGGTACGGCGATGAACCCGCTGACAGAAAGGGAATCACAGAAAGCCAGCACATCTCCGGCCTATACACCTTGTGGGATACGATAGTAAAACGTCACCCAGGAATCGTCATGGAAGGCTGCTCAGGTGGCGGACGGCGAATTGATTTGGAGACGCTGTCCCGTTTTCACTGGCATCAGAAATCCGACCGTTGGTACGACTCCGAGAGTGACCAGTGCAGTTTGTATGGAGCTAATTTATATTTGCCAGGCGGTGTGATAAACATTCCCACAGAAGCGGTGGATGACTACGGAGCGTGGTCGAGTTTCGCGGGACAATTCTGCCTCGGTTGGCATCCGCTTGACGAGGATTTTCCGCTGGAACTGGCGATGCTTCAGGTCGAACGCTATAAACACATTCGCCCTCTATTGAGCGGTGACTTCTATCCATTAACACCGTGTTCACTTGAGGAACCCTGGCTTGGCTATCAGTTTCATCGTGCCGATTTAGACAAGGGTTTCGCTTTGCTCTTTCGACGTTTGCTATCCACCAGTGTGATTTATCCGACCAGTGATATCTTCATGCTTTATCTTCGCGGATTGGAGCCGCAAACACTCTACCGCGTCCACTTTGAACGGAGCAGTAGAGATGAAACGCTTCAAGGAGATGTATTGGCAAGGGGTATAGAGGTCATCATTAGCGAAGAAAAAGGCGCCGAGATGGTCACTTATGAACCGGCGAATTGATGGCGGAGGAGATGCAAAATATGGACAACCTAATTGATGCTAAAGTGTACTTTATCCTGTTTCAAGATAGTGATGACTTCTACTTCGGTAGCGCCAGAGCCAAATGCTTCGACTTCCGGCCAGCGTGCTACTGTTTCATCTGGATATTCCTAAGTCACGAAGTATATAAGTAAGAAAAATAACTGTGAAAATCAAATTGATTCATAGATAAGCATAATGGGTAATCTGTATGCAAAAAGTTGCAGTTTTAAAAGCACAAGGTAACTTTCAAAAGACGATAGCGGAAGCAGTGGAAAAAGCTGGCGCTGCGAATATCATATCTAAGGGAGATTTGGTGCTGCTCAAGCCGAATCTGCATGGTAGCGTTGGGATAACGGATTTGTCTGTGCTGGAGGCGATAGCGCGATGGATTTGGGATTGCGGGGCGAGAGAGATTATCATTGGCGATGGACCGTTTTATGGGATAGTAAATGAGCGTGAACATTTTGAAAAGATAGGCATTATGGGGATTGCGAAAAAAGTTAACGCTCAATGCGTCGCTTTCGATGAACATGACTTCCGAATATTTCATAACGCTTCCAGGTATCTACCAGATGAGCTTGGCATTACTCGCTTCGCCTATGATTGCGATAAAATGATTAACGCACCCATCATGAAAACCCATTTTAACACGCTTGTAACCCTTGGCATGAAAAATCTAAAGGGCTGCATTCGCAAAAGGGAGAAGCGCATATTTCACCAAATGAATCTGGATAGGGCGATAGTCGAATTAAACAGGCTCTTGCAATCTGACCTGACAATTATGGACGCGACGTGGGCGATGGAGGGCATGGGGCCTGCCGGCGGCGCGTGGGTTGATATGGGCCTGGTTCTGGCAAGCATGGATGTAGTCGCTATCGACTCGGTCTGCTGTCATCTGATGGGAATTGACCCAGATGAAGTTATGACACTCCGATTTGCGCAACGGACAGGCTTGGGTGAAACGGACATCAATAAAATAAAAATCGTTGGTGAAAATTTGGATGAACATAAACGACACTTTGAGCGCCCAATAGATTCAATGACGCGGCAGTATCCGCAACTAAATCTCTCAAACGAAGGCGCATGTAGCGGCTGTAACATGAACTTATTTGCGGCGCTAAGAGGTCTAAAATTGCGAGGTGTGGAATTCGTGTGGGATGAAATTGTCATGGGAAATAGCAAACCGATGAGCGCAGACGCTCTTTTGATAGGAGCGTGTACGGCATCTCTCAGAAAAGAGTACGCCTATCTGCCCGGCTGTCCCCCCGACGTTGAAGCGATAAGAAAGAGATTAGTTAATCGCGTTGGATAGACGGTTTGCTTAACCTTCCATCCTTTCCTTCCTTTCCCCGCTGGTGTCACAGAACGAGTTATCGCAATAGCAATCTAATCTCAAACTTTCAACTTGGAAGTAGGTAACTTATCTCCATTCATCGATGGAAACGCTCTTTTGATAATGACATCCCATAATCCGCCAATACCCATTTGTCTCCCCGCCAACTACCACCAGATGAATATCCTCAAGCCGGAAAATGGGTATCAATTCATCTTCCGCAGCTTTTAGTTTTGTCGCATAAGGTTCCTCACCGTTTAAAGCTCTCGGATAAACATAGTTCCGTATGAGTTGATAGTCCCAGTACACTCCAGCAGGCATCGTGGCGTTATCGTGAATCCATTGAATCAACTTTTCCTTCGTATCGAAGTCCCCCCTATCGATAAATTGTCTGGCTGTAATTGGGTCTAATATAAGAGTGGGTGGATTGTGAGGATTCATGCCTCTTAACATGTTCCTGACATGCTCACGCCAGTGTTTTTCTCGCAGTCCAAGATTAAAAGAGGTAGTACGGCAACCTCTAAATATGCTCACAACGCTATCTTCCGTCTTGAATCCATGCTGCACATGAAATGGTTCCCATGGACTTCTCTCCTCATTTTCGGCAAAGGTGAGGCTGTTATATCCGTAGCTATTTCCCTGCGAGCCCAGATATGTCTTTCCCGGCTCTGACCCTCCCTGTAAATTCTGAGACAGCAATCCATAAGCTCTTCCGATAGTAGCATTGGCATGGTTATAGGGACCCATAGCCCCAATTCCCCAGTTCATGCCTATCTCATGCCGTATCGGTCCGTTGACGACAACCATAGCAGCCGCTGAAGTCGTAGTGCTAGCTCTCGCTGTCACCTCAGACGCCGCCAGGGCTAATATCACCGGAAAATACTCCGGCTTAGCTCCAGCCATCACTGCATTCACCGCAACCTTTTCCACCGTGTACTCCCAAGCTTCACGTGTCGAGGTCGGTCTCATCCTGCCTACCACCTCATTCGGTTTGTGGCTGGTAGCAGCTAACATTTCGGAGACCCTTTCCTCGGTAGGAAGTACTATTGGAAGTCTGTCAGTCCACTGATTCTCGAGAAAAAGACGATGCAAGTTCGCCTCAGTGTCAGAGTCAACAAACCTCGGCGTAGACCTATCAAAGCTAATCTTCTTCTTGTCCTCTTCACTCAGAGGCTTGCTCAACGCCTCAATAACCTCTGCCATGACAGGCTTACCAGTTACAGGGTCTTTGCCATCCACATAAGCCCTCAATTCTGCGGGCGACTTACCCATCACAGGCATGGGAACAAAAACGAACCTCTGATGCGGCATTCCATTTGCGTATGCTACCGCCTTCACAGCCTCCTCAAAGGATTCAGTCTGTATACATGCCGTAGGTATTTCATACTCGTTTTCTAATCTTATACAATGCAAGGCGACCGCCGGCGCACATGTACTTCAGTGCCCGACCCCTAGTATCACAGCATCGGCCTTCTCCTTAATCTCCTGGAACAGTGTCGTATCATCCTGCGTATAAACGCCGGATTTTCTCACGAACACCGTCTTCACTTTAGGCTTATGTTCTGTGAACCAATTCTCCATCTGTTGCAGCAATATATCTCCATCATCAAAACGTACGTCAACTAAATACACCGTTTTGCCATCTAAGCTGTCAAGACGTGGCGCCATTCCCAACTGCTTAATCGTGGGAGGATAACCCATCGGGTTCATCACCACTATTTTCTCGCTCCTTCCTACAGCCGCTTCTTGATTCCTATTCACCCCATTTTTTCTCATTTCATATCTCCTCCTCTTTTCACGTCGATGAAAGATCCAATTTTCTCTGTCAGCTATCTGTCAATACCAACTAAATTAAGGTAGAGGCGCTAACCGTGAAGTTAAATTTATGCAAAGAGTTCAATTGTCTAAGAGCCTTTTCCAGATTAACTTGTCCTGTCGCTTGCTACTATGTCAAATCCCTGCCATGCTACATTTCGGGACATCCCTTCGGCAAGCGGCCAAACAACAATGTGTTCCTCACTTGCGACCCAGAGCCTACGATTTTCTTCTGTATCAAACATAAGCTCCATTTGATAATTGAACTCCGTATGCGCTGCTTCGATTTCCTTGGCAATTTCTGAAGGAAAAAGTCGCAACAGTTTTGACCCCAGATATCCACGTTGTTTCTGAAGAGCTGGCACATAAGATTCGACATACATATTTTCAAAGTCACGCTCTTTCTCTGTTGGTATATCAAAGTAGATTTGTAAAAGTATCATTTGTTACCTCCTGTATCTCAAAGTTAAATATGCTTTGATAAAGATAATTAG
>DTYX01000954.1 GCA_012961655.1 Candidatus Poribacteria bacterium | reverse complement strand
TTTCAAAACTTAATTCTTCTATACTTTTGCTAATTAATTAACCGAGCGGTGATGGAGAGAGTTGTGGTGCAGAGCCTGTCTCGATCCATCGGGGTTTCCTACGATTGGCCACCTCAATTAACTAAAGGATAATCCGCTAGAAAGTGCAAAGAATTATTTGAAACTTACTTAAAGATATGCTACAATTTATTATCTTGTCAATTCCGGGGTGCAGATATGAGACAGAAGATCGATTCATTATTGCTTTCTACAATAACTCTCATAACTCTATCCGCTATGAACAGCAGCGCCGTCCCAATCTTCGCGGTATCGGGAGTTGTAACGAGTTCAGATGGTATATTGGTCAATGGTTTGGAAGTCACAGTTGAGAATCGGACGAGAAACATAATTGGCAAAAGTGTTACTGGTGAAACTGGAGACGGCAGGTATGACGTTGTCTTTTTAAGCTTCAACGGTGTTTCAGTTGGCGAAGTCGGCGATGTATTGAATATCATAATTAAAATGAATGGTCAGACCATAAGCGAAGTAACACATATTTTAACCGCTCAGAATATTAACGATGCTCATCTGAATTTTGATATTCAGCTTCAAGTGAAAATTCCTCTGTTGGCGGCGCAATCGAAAGTCAATAAAACTGACACTTTGGGAAACCTAAAGTTCCAACTGAAGAAAACAAGTTTGCGGAGTCAAAAGCCGCCAAAACGCGCCGCCCTGTTCCAAAATTACCCCAACCCGTTTAATCCTGAAACCTGGATTCCGTATCAGTTAAACCAGGATTCCACTGTCGTCATCAGTATTTATAAAGCTACAGGCCAGCTTGTACGCCGCCTAAATATTGGACATAAATCCGCTGGCATTTATATGATTAAAGAGCGCGCTGTTCACTGGGATGGTAGGGATGATTATGGTGATAAGGTTGCCGGTGGCTTATATTTCTACACCATACAAGTTCGTCCCGTCGAGGCTTGTCCCGACAAAGACGATTTCAATGCGACGCGCAAAATGGTGATTCTGAGATAATCAAGGAGATGATATGAGTAATCGAAAAACAGATATATACATCAGCGCTGATGAATTGCGCGATATCGCGATGGAGATTCTCAAAAAAGAGGGCGTTCCTGAAAGCGACGCGTTCATCACCGCGGATTGTCTGGTAAAAGCTAATTTGCGCGGAATTGATACCCACGGTGTCATCCGATTAAAAGTTTATGTCGACCGCCTGCGGGCTGGCGGTAATAATCCAACGCCGAACATCCGTGTGATTCATGAAAGTGCAACGACAGCGGTGATGGATGGGGACAATGGTCTCGGTCCGCCTGGAGGAGTCAGTGCGATGACAAAAGCCGTAGAGAAAGCGCAAAATTCCGGGATTAGCGTCGTCACCATGCGCAATTCCAATCATTACGGCGCCGCCGCTTTTTACGCCATGATGGCGTTAGAACATAATATGATCGGCATTTCAATGACCAATGTCCTCGCCGGTATGCCGCCAACCGGCGGACGCCAGGCTCGCATCGGCAACAATCCGTTTGCGCTTGCGTTCCCAGCCGGTAAGGAACTACCGATTGTCTTTGATGCAGCAACCAGTCTGTCATCATGGGGCAAAGTCTTCTTAGCCGCTCAAACGGACGCACTTCTCGCTGAAGGCTGTTTTTTGGACAAGGACGGTAATCCTACCGTAAATCCAGAGGATGTCATTTCCGGCGGGTTACTTTTGCCCATAGCTGGGTATAAAGGATACGGTATGGCCCTTTGCATTGGTATATTGACCGGATTGCTCGCTGATGGCAGTTTTGACATTGACGTTCCTCATCCCTATAAATATTTGGATGTGCCTGGGGCTAACTCTTTCTTCATGGCTGCTATCCAGATTAATCAATTTGTACCCATCGAACAGTTCAAAAAACGCATCGACGAAATCATTCGCATCATAAGAGATACACCTATAGCTTCAAATGCAGAGCGTATTTATCTTCCAGGTGAGAAAGAACATATCGCAGAACGGGAACGCATGGCAAAGGGAATACCTTTAAACGATGAAACCGTCGAAGAATTGAGGACGCTGGCACAGGAGACTGGCGTCGCTTATCCTTCACTTCGTCCGAGGGCAGGCGGTGAGCGAAGTAACCGCGCGAAGCCATATCTCGACTGAAAAGTCGATTTTGGAAAATCGATACGAAGTTT
>DTYX01000953.1 GCA_012961655.1 Candidatus Poribacteria bacterium | reverse complement strand
CCACCCTATCGCGCATAAAACGATTGATTCAAGAGGCGCAGATGGAAAAAGCGCCTATCCAGCGGCTCGTGGATAAATACGCAGGGTATTTTATCCCGTTAGTATTCCTGATTGCAATTGGCGTCTATTTTGTCACGAATGACATTTCACGAGCGATTACAATCCTGATAGTCGCCTGTCCATGCGCGCTTGTTTTGGGCACTCCGACGGCTGTCGTCGCTGGACTCGGCAGCGCGGCTAAACGCGGTGTGTTGATAAAAGGCGGCATCTATCTGGAAACAGCGGGCAAGTTGACAACAGCGCTGCTGGATAAAACCGGCACGCTGACTTTGGGCAAGCCTGAGGTGACCGACATCGACGCATATTCAGACCACAGCGAAGATGAAATTTTACAACTCGCAGCCACCGCCGAAAAACGGTCAGAACATCCGCTCGCTAAAGCCGTATTGTCCGCCGCCAAAGAGCGCGAACTAAAAATTGTCGAACCCGATAAATTTACAGTCATTCGCGGGAAAGGCGTGCTGGTCTCCTACAATGGGAGTAGCATCGTTTTGGGCAAGCGGGAACTATTGATAGAGCATTCTATAACCATCCCCGAAACGGTTGAAAAAGGGGTCAAAACGAGGGAATCTGAAGGAAAGACGGTTTTGATTGTCGCGCATGATGGAGACGTCTGCGGCTCAATTTCTATTTCCGACCAACTTCGAGGCGATGCTAAAGAAGCCGTAGCTTTCCTCAAAAAAGCTGGAATCAAAAAGGTAGCAATGCTCACCGGCGATAACCAACGGACCGGGGAGGCCATAGCAAGAGAAGCTTCAATCGACGAAGTCTACGCCGAGATGCTGCCGGAGGATAAGCTTCAAAAAGTCAAAGAGCTCCAGGCGCAGGGGGAAAAAGTCGCTATGATAGGCGATGGAATCAACGATGCACCCGCCTTAGCTGCAGCCGATATTGGGATTGCAATGGGGAGAGGCGCGGATGTAGCAATCGAAACAGCCGATATAGCCCTGATGAAAGATGAACTAAAGAAAGTATCTTTCGCAGTTCGTCTAAGCAGGAGAGCATTGAATAACATCAGGCAGAACCTGATATTCGCCATCGTTTTTAACTTCGCGATGGTGGCGCTCTCCGCAGGAGGAATCATCACCATGATTGTGGGGGCTATTCTACATCAGGTCAGTTCGTTAGCGGTAATTCTCAATTCCGTGCGGCTGCTCATCCTTCCGACTTCCGAATGGTAGAAAATCCTTTCTACGTTTTTGAAAAAGAAATCGACTCTCTTCTGTATGCGTTGACAGTACACTCTTGCCCGCGCCGCTGTGAGCGCCGGCTATGAGAACATGTGGAATATTCATCTTTCAGATTGAGAGACGCCGGCTTCCTCAAATGATGCCATCTCATTGAGGATTTTAACCGCCGCTTCGATAATGCCAATACCTAACGCCGCTCCCGTGCCTTCGCCGAGCCGGAGATTCAAATCGACAATGGGAGTAAGTCCAAGAAATTCCAACATTACTTTGTGTCCAATCTCAACTGAATTATGAGCGCTGAACAGATACTGTTTCACAGTCGGGCAGATTTCTGTTGCGATAAGCGCGCCGGCCGTTGAGATAAATCCATCAATAACTACAGGGACACGTGCGGCTGTTGTCCCAAGAATAGCGCCCGCGATGCCGCCGATTTCATATCCACCGATTTTAGCTAAAACATCAATCGGGTCGTCACGGTTGGGAGCGTTTACTTCCAGAGCCCGTTGGATGACTTGAATTTTATGGCTGAGAGTTCCGTCATCAATCCCCGTTCCGCGCCCCGTCACTTTTGCGACGGACATACCTGTAATCGCGGCGACAATCGCGCTGGATGGAGTTGTGTTTGCAATACCCATATCTCCTGTCCCAAGGATGTCCATCCCTTTTTGGATTTCAGCTTGAGCGACCTCAATCCCTGCTTCGATGCCTTGAATTGCCTGTTTACGAGACATCGCCGCACCCTGGGCTATATTTTTCGTGCCAAAATCAATCTTCTTTGAGATGAGGTCAGGATGTGGTTCAAGTTCAGTTGCAACCCCCATATCGACGACAACGACTTTGGCGCCGACATGCCGCGCCAGCACATTTATCGCCGCTCCGCCGCGCAAGAAATTATAGACCATCTGCGGGGTTACCTCTTGAGGATATGCGCTCACACCTTCGGCGGCAACTCCATGGTCGCCTGCCATCGTGATGATAGTTTTTCCAAGGAACGTAGGATTGCGCTTTTCTGTTATTGCAACGACCTGTCGAGCAATCTCCTCCAACCGTCCTAAGCTCCCGACAGGCTTGGTTAAATTGTCCAAGCGTCTTTGAGCTTCGTCAAGTAAATCTAGATTAATTGGTTTAATCTGTTTTATGGTTTGTTCTAATGTCATCTTAATCCGTTCTCCATATCTTAATTTTTTTGCCCCATAATACTACACTGTCTGATAGGAAATAGTATCAACATACCCCAATTCAACAGCTTTGTCAGCAATCAACCTCATAGACCACTTGGCATGGCCTTCTGGGGGAGTGCTACAAGCTAAAGCAGTGATTTGGGCAGCGTCCTTACCAGAAAAGTGTTTGGGGCGACCAGAACGAGGTTTTTCCTCTAAGGCTTCATGAAACTCCTCTTCTACGAACTGACGACGAATACGGTGGATGGTCACAAGGCTTACATCAAGAATCTCGGAGATTTCTAAATCGGTCTTAGCACCCTTCTTGCGGCATTCATCCGAAAGCAGAAGCACACGGGCACGATTAAGTTGTCTCGCTTTACATTCTCCTTTACTAGTCAGCCTTCTGAGCTTGTTTCTCTGACGTCGCGTTAGTTTAACAATGCATTAGTGCGCTGTAAAATATGTTTTGATTATTATTACCCACAGATATTCTCCGAAACTACCTTTTTTGAATGCAGCCGCGGTGACTTTTCCCCCCGCTTATGACAGGATTTCACGGATTTGCTCATTGGTATGCACCTCCATTTTCGAATTTTATAATACCATGTTTTAAAATAGTTGTCAAGAAAGAGAAAACCGAAACTTTTTCTCAAATTGGTGTCATAATAATAAGGAGTGAGATTGCTTCGCTTCGCTCGCTATGACGGGGAAAATTAATGTCACTTATCACGTTACATT
>DTYX01000952.1 GCA_012961655.1 Candidatus Poribacteria bacterium | reverse complement strand
CGTGCTCCGACGGTCAACCAGATTTCAAATCGCGAATTCCTTTATCGCTCTGCGTTTGAATTGGGTCATCATCTGATTGGCTACGAAGTGCAAAAGATATTGGCGGCAGTCGATTGGTTTGAGCGTGAAACGGAGCATGGGGAGAAGCAAGGTGCCGGGTCTAAAGCCGCTAATATTGGCGTAATCGGCTGGGGCGAAGGTGGAATGTTGGCGATGTATGCTGGTGCGCTTGACACTCGCATCGACGCCGTGTGTGTCAGCGGTTACTTTGACTCGCGCCAAGAAATCTGGCGGCAACCCATCTCTCGCAATGTGTTCGGACTGCTGGAACAGTTCGGCGACGCCGAATTGGCTAGTATGATAGTCCCACGCGCTTTGATTGTCGAAGCGGCGAAAGGGCCGGAATTAGTCGTACCACAGGGTACCGGAGCCGCGGCCCCGAGTCGCTTAACCACCCCTAAACTCGACGATGTTCGCCGGGAGTTTGAGCGCGCTTGTGAACTGATTAAAGACTTGCGGCCCCAGCCGCGGCTTGAACTTGTCGTCAGCGGTGATGGGACCGGCCCATACGGCTCAGCCAAGGCGCTTCAGGCATTTCTTGATGCAGTATCGCCCGGCGCTAAGCTCGCGGCATCGAGCAAAGCGCCGCAACATCGGCGCAAAACATTCGAGCCTAATGTGCGCCACAATCGCCAGATGCACGAAATCGACCGCCACAACCAGTGGCTGCTCCGAGAAAGTCCTTACGTCCGCGAGCGGTTTTTCTCCAAACTCGATATCAGTTCGCTGGAGAAATTTGAACAAACCATCGAATGGTACCGCGACTTTTTCTACAACGAAGTAATTGGCCGGTTCGATTATGACCTGTTGCCTTTCAACGCGCGTTCCCGTAAATCTTACGACGAACCTAAATGGGCCGGCTACGAAGTGGTGATGGATGTCTTCCCAGATGTAATCGCCTACGGCATTTTGCTGTTGCCGAAAGACCTCAAGGAAGGCGAAAAGCGTCCGGTGGTCGTCTGTCAGCACGGTTTGGAAGGTAGACCGCAGGATGTTGTCACAGGTGATAACGACGCCTACCACGACTTTGCCGCTCGCCTGGCCGAACGCGGTTTCATCACCTTCGCGCCGCAGAATCTGTACATCTTTGGCGACCGCTTCCGCACCCTCCAACGCAAGGCAAATGCCATCAAGAAAACACTTTTTTCCATCATCGTCCCGCAGCATCAGCAGATGACCGACTGGCTCAAATCGTTGCCGTATGTTGACGCAGAGCGCATCGCATTCTATGGACTGAGCTATGGCGGCAAAACGGCGATGCGCGTCCCACCATTAGTCAAGAACTATTGTCTTTCCATCTGTTCAGCCGACTACAACGAATGGGTCTGGAAGAACGCCGCGTCTTGGGGCAATTATACCTACGTTAAAACGGGCGAGTACGAAATCTTTGAGTTTGACCTGGGTAGCACATTCAACTACGCTGAGATGAGCTGGTTAATCTGCCCGCGTCCGTTCATGGTAGAGCGCGGACACTTCGATGGCGTGGCTCCAGATGAATGGGTGGCTTATGAATACGCCAAGACAAAGCGGCACTATGACCTGCTCGGCATCGGTAATCTCACGGAGATGGAGGTGTTCACCGGACCTCACACCATCCACGGCGTGGGGACTTTTAAATTCCTGCACCGATACCTGAACTGGCCAAAACCAGAGGAACGATAAGGAGATGAAAAACGGGATGAAATACGGTGTCATGGATAATTTGGGAAAGTTTGATTAAAGGTGGAATTTATTCTATCCGGAGTTTCGTTCTGCATACCGTTGGCTAAGAATTCAATTTTCACGCAATAATAGCCTTGAACTGTTCAGGCTAAGAAACAAAATAGCCGACTTCCGCTCTCTTAGCCTTCGAATTGATTCGTAGGCTAAAAACGCAATTCTTAGTAACATTACGCTAAAGGAGAATACACGAAATGAAAGGCAATCAAATTTCATACTCTTTTGCTTACATCAAAACCTGAGCAGGGGAGGACGCTTGAAAGCTGGTGAGATGGAAGAGACACCTATCGGTGGAAGGTGGCTATGTGCCGCCTTACAGTGCCCGATACAAAAACCGTAAGCCGAAGGCGTGCGTGAGCGAAGCGAACACAAAGTCGGGCGAGGTTCGGATGGAGAGATGAAATAAGCTCTCCTGAAGCCGGAACTGAAAGTAATCGCTCATTTTGAAAGGCGTTTCTTCTGCTCTTTTCGGGACAAACTACGCTGACAAACTGGTTGAACCTGTACGAGCCAAGATTTGGATATCGGGCAGGGAACTTCCCAGCGCCCAGTACACCTTAATTCTCGCATCATCTCTCAGGGAAGTCGGGTTGGGCTTCAAACCAACTTATTTCGCTGGCAAGAAAGATGGCTTCTTCCATTTCATCGGCGGCAACTTATCAGCCTTTCTCCGAAAGGTCGGAGACCTTCTCTATTGTCCAAAATCTACCTAATATGTGGCTGGGCAAACCCATGAAAGGAAGGGAATTGTATGATGAGGTTTGCAATGAGGTTAAGATAACAACAGGACCTATACTTAGATTTCTAAGATGCTAAAAGTTTCACTAAGATTTCCTCTGGCGTCATCTCACACCACCTGCCTTTAAGCCATCTTTTTTTATGATACCATATAATTG
>DTYX01000951.1 GCA_012961655.1 Candidatus Poribacteria bacterium | reverse complement strand
TCAGCCCATCCAACTCTGTATAATTTTTATAGTCGAATCACAAAGTTTTCCCGCTTCTTCAGTTGTTCTGGCTTCGCTGAACACTCTGATAACTGGTTCTGTACCCGATTTTCTGATGTTTACCCATGAATCCTTCCCTATGATTTTCACGCCGTCTGTTAAATCGGGATTTTCATCAGCAAAATATTGAGCCGCTTTCTGCATCAAATCGTCCGCGAGCTGTTGATTTGAAATTTCGATCTTTTTTTTGATTATAGAATATTTGGGGATTTCAGAGACCAATTCTGAAATAGTTGCTCCGCACTCAGCCAATTGCTGTATTATTACCGCTAACGTCGTGATGCCGTCAGTAGTATGGTGTATCTCTGGAAAGATAACCCCGCCCGTGCCTTCTCCGCCGACCACTGCGTTGACCTTTTGCATTTTCCCAACGACATTTCCCACCCCCACTTTAGTGCGATACAGCGGAACATCCCATTTTCGCGCGATGTAATCCATCATCATACTGGTAGATGATGTTGCGACAACTGGCCCTTTTTGTTTGCTTAATATGAAATCCGATGCTAAAACAAATGTATATTCGTTACTGATGGCTTCGGCTTTATCTGACACGATGGCTAAACGGTCGGCATCGGAATCATGGGCAAACCCGATGTCCGCATCCCGCATGCGAACGAGTTCGCATAATTGTGAGAGATGTTCTGGGGCGGGTTCGGGATGGCGTGGAAACTTGCCGTTGGGATGACAACCGAGTTCGATAACTTCACAGCCCAATTGGCGCAACAGTTTTGGGCTGATTACAGAGCCAGCGCCGTTGCAGCAGTCGATAACAACTTTCAAACGTCTGCTTTTGATAAGCCTTACGTCGATGTAAGGTAAACTCAATATCTTTGCAATATGCCTTTCGACTGCTGTATCATCTTGCTTAACCGAGCCAAGTTTATCTTGAGGCATAAGTTTATCTTCACCGCTTTCATAGATTCTCATCAATTCCGCACTCTGCTCTGGGTTCAGCAGGCTGCCACAGGAAACGGCGAATTCTATGCCATTCCATTCAATCGGATTGTGACTGGCTGTGATGGTAATGCTGCCGTCAGCTTGTAAATTTTTCGCCCTTAATAAAATTGTCGGCGTTGGACAGATACCGACATCGACGACTTCGCATCCGGTTGCAATTAAACCACTCAAAAGCGCATGCCGCGCCATCTCGCCAGATGTCCTCGAATCCCTGCCCAGTACAACTTTGCCCGACTTAGCGAAAGTGCCGAGTGCTATAGCAAATCGAGTTAGCAGACTGGGATGGAATGATTCTCCTACGATTCCTCTTACTCCTGAAACGCTGATAATTAATGTGTCCATAGCAACTCCATATTTGTTGAGACTAATCACATTTTGACATTAAAACGTGAAACGTGATGCGTAATACGTAATACGTAATTTTATACATTACGCGTTACGCATTACGTTATTACGCATATCTCAAACAACGCAATAAATTGCAAATTTATAATTCACACCAAACATTTAACTTTGAAGAACCTAATTTATTGTACCAAACTCAACCATCGAAAATCAAAGAATTTATAAAATTATTGACAGAAATATAATCTTAGTGTATCATTATAAGCAAGCATAGAATCCATAGCAAAAAACTTTGAAGGAGGAATGCATGGTCGATTTACGTTTCGATTTTCGCGATTTGTTTAAAGCTGGGCGTTATGCGTTCAGCGGCAAAAAAATGGCTGTCCATTTTGGTGGAATAGCCATCTGGTATACGATATATGAAATTCTTCTATATTTGAGTGTTTTGATTTCCGGACAGGTCAAAGAATTTTGGAGGGCGTTCGGATTGCTACCTATCTGTCCGTTCATGGATTTTAGCAAGTATCAGATAGAAGTGCAAACAATAACTTACGTCGCGATGGGGATTGGGTACTTAGTTGCCTTTATCATCTTCTTCGTGACGAGTACAATGGTTTCAAAGATTACTCTCCAGCAACTTCGAGGAGACGATTTCTATTCTATGAGGGACTCCGCCGGCTTTGCGCGTAAGCAATGGAAGACCATCTTTGGTGCTTTTTTAGCTTTGGTTGCCATATTTATTTTCTGCATCATTTGGCCAGTTGGTTTAGGATTACTGGGCAAAATACCGGCGGTCGGCAAAGTCATTACGATGCTTGCCGCTTTCCTCTTGATTCCCGCGTTCCTACTGGGTCTTTTGATGGCTCTTGTCGTTGTGGCATTTGTAGTCGCTCTATTCTTCGTGCCTGCCATAACAGCATGCGTTGAACAAGATACCTTCGAGAGCGTGTATCAAGACTTCTCGATTGTCTGGAACCAACCATGGCGCTTAGCCGTCTATGAAATTCTGCTGATGGTTTGGAAAGCGATTTGCGTTTCAGTGTTGGCGGTAATGTCTGGTTTTGGCTTTTTCCTGGTACTTTTGCCTCTTAATCTTTTGATACGTGGTCAATTCGATGAAATCCTCTGGCGTGCGGATGGATGGCTCGGAGGTATTGTACAGCAAATACCCTACATTTCAATATCTCCTGCGCCGCAAGACCCTTCAGCGCTTCTTGCAATCGCAGGTATGCTGATGGCGCTTACCATCTTGTTTATCGTCGGATTTGTGTCGTCATACTTCGCCAGCATGGCTTCTGTGGGCAACACTATCATTTACGTTGTCCTGCGCCAGAAGATTTCCGATGAAAACCTCCTTGAAGTTGAGGAGGAAGAAGAAGAGGAGGAGATAACTCCGACGGAGTTAGAAGAGCAAGCTGAGGAAGCCGTAGAAGAATCCGCAGAATCGGAGAGTCAAACGGAACAACCGGAAGCTGGAAAGCCTGAAGAAGATAAATCTGAGACGTAATATTTTGACAATGTTAAATCTCAAACCCCGCACTTTCTATTTTTCAAAACTTAATTCGGCTATGGTGTCTGGCGATTGAGTGGAGGATTGGAAGGCTGGAAGGAACCCATCCATCCTTCCACTCCATGCCTCCATGTAAGACGAAGATGATTGGATGGATAGAATATCTATTGTGGATAAAAAGCAAACAAAGGAATGATTTTCAATGACTGAATTTTTGACAAAGATTTTCGGGAGCAAAGAGCATAGAGATATCAAAAAGTTGCAACCGATTGTAAGTGAAATCAACAGTCTCGAAAGTTCTATGCAACCGTTATCCGATGACCGACTGAGGGCAAAGACGGATGAGTTTAAACAACGCTTGAAAAAAGGCGCCACCTTAGATGACATCTTGCCAGAGGCTTTTGCAGTAGTTAGAGAAGCCGCTATTAGAACTTTAGGACAACGCCCTTTTGATGTCCAGTTAATGGGAGGTATAGTTTTACATCAAGGTAAAATTGCTGAGATGAAAACAGGTGAAGGTAAAACGCTTGCCGCGACGATGCCTGTTTATCTGAATGCTCTGCTTGGACGAGGTGTTCACATTGCCACTGTCAATAATTACCTTGCCAAACGCGATGCTGAATGGATGGGCAAAATTTATAGATTTTTGGGAATGAGCGTAGGGGTAACTTTAAGCTCACACGAGATGACGCGAGAGGAAAAGAGATTGGCGTATCAAGCGGACATTACCTATGGAATAGCTCAGGAGTTTGGCTTTGATTATCTCTGGGATAACATCATGGCTACCCGCATTGAAGATAAAGTGCAACGCGAATTTTACTACTGCATCATCGATGAGGTAGATAGCGTCCTGATCGACGAAGCTCGCACACCGTTAATCATTTCAGGTGAGAGAACTGATACCAGCGATTTATATAAAACTATCAACCGAATTATTCCCAGACTCAAAGGAGCGGATAAAAGCGAATTAGAGAAGCGCGGTATCGAACGGGAGGAATACGAGGAGAGATACGATTATATTATCGATGACAAAAGCAGTACGCGTGGCACGGCTTCTTTGACGGAAAGCGGCGTAGCAAAAGTTGAGAAACTACTCGGCATCGGAAATTTATATGACCATACCAACATTGATTTCGCTCATCACGTAACTCAAGCATTAACGGCGCATACTCTTTATAAACGCGATATCGATTATGTCGTTCAGGATGGACAAGTCATTATTGTTGATGAATTTACCGG
>DTYX01000950.1 GCA_012961655.1 Candidatus Poribacteria bacterium | reverse complement strand
CTAATAATTTTTATTGTATTTTTATAAACAAATTTTGTATATAAAAAACTTACAATCTTCTTTTTTATCTTAAAATCTAATTGTTCTAGTTTTTTTAAATATATACTATAATACTTCAATTCTTTTTTTACATATTTAGTTTTTTCTTCAAACATTAGCAGAGTATAAGCTCCACTATATAATTTATCTTTTTGTAAAATGCCAACATTTCCTTCTCTAAAAGCACAAAAAATCTTAAATACACTATTGGTATGTTCTGTGTTAAAAATTAATAAAGTTCCCATTTTATAATTAACTTTCCAACAATCAATACATACTAGATAAAGCTCTTTGTACTCTTTTAATAAGTATTTCTTTATTGCTTTTACAGTTTTTTCTTTAATGCCTTTAATTTTAACATTTTTGGGAACCTGATTTATTGTAGCACTATCATCATATTCTACTGTAACCATTAATTCATTAAGTCTTTTTGCTTTTTGCTGTTCGGAAACTTTTCGGAGAAACGGTAACTGTTCTCGAATCGCTGCTGATGGCGCCTTGGAGTGTGCCTGTGCCGCTGTTTTCAATGGTGAAACTCCGAGACTTTTTCCTCCCTTTGAGCGTCGTGCCGAAATCCAAACGTGTAGTGCTCACACTGAGAATTGGCTTTTCGACGACGTATTCACAATCTATCTGCGCTACACCACCACTTGATTGAATCGTAAGCGTTTCTTTCTGCTTACCTCTTTGGTTAGGAGCCGTTACGGTGACTTTGATAGTCACGGGTTTATCTCCCTTGCGAACGCTAAAGTTCTTCGGAGATACGGAGATATTTTGCGTATTGCTTACAACGGCGCCTTGAAGGGTTCCGTCGCTTATATTGGAAACCTCAAAGGTACGCGACGCCGTCGCACCACACTGAATGTTGGCAAAATCCAATTTTGTTTTGCTCACCGAGAGGACAGGCGGACGTTCCACGACATCTACCTTGACAGGAATTGTAAGCGCGCCGCCGTTCCATTTCAGAGAGATACTACTATTGGCAGCGCCTATGGACAACTTTTTCGTATCTATTTCTACTGCGATGGTATGCCGCTGGTTCCCCGCAAATTTGCGGGTTTTGACTTTCAGCCATGCATCCGCGCTGCTTACTGTGCCCGTCAAATAGCCGCGTCCCGGATTGCGAATGATGATGTCTTTATCCCGTTTTTCACCTTGGAACATATTCCCAAAGTCCAACTGCGTTTCGCTGGGGCTTAAATCAGGCGGCGACGCCAATCCTGTGCTTTGGACAAATTGCTCTAAGCCCTCATCCTGATTAGAGACAGAAGTGCTAATATTGTTCGCTTCCAACGCTAAGTCGCCTCGTCCAATGCCGCTCAACCAGTTGGCGAAATGTCCCGCGTACAAGTGAACCTTTGCTTCATCCCAATATTGGTCGATTAATGCAATAAGCTCTGACAACGTTTGGGCTTCCTTGCCGCTTTGAAATCGGAAGGGGTTGATAACACCGCCAAACGGCGTTTGACACGCCAGACAAAACTGACTGCCGGCGGGATTAGGCGTCTGACATTTCGGACAAGGGAAGGTAGATGCAATTTTACCTAACAAAGCATCCCTCATTTCCGCAACCGTCTGGTATCGATCCTCTTGGCGGATAGCCATCGCCTTTAGGATGACTTGCTCAAAATTGTCAGAGATATTAGGATTGATATTGCGCGGTGGGTCAAAAATGGTGGGCTGAACAGCTCTATCATTAGCATCAGGCGGACACTGGCCTGTCAACAGGTGATACAACGTCGCCCCGAGCGCGTGAATATCCGATCGAGCGTCTGTATGCCCGCCGCCGCCGTACTGTTCCAAAGGCGCATACCCAGGCGTAGCTGCACGCTTCATAGGGTCGGTTTCCCTATCGGGATTTCTAGGGTCGAATACCTTGGCAATGCCAAAATCAACCAATTTCACTTGCCCTTCCGGGGTAAAACGGATATTGTCCGGTTTTATATCGCGATGAATGATGTTGTTCTGGTGCAAATATTCCAACACATCACAAATCTGAATCATCCACCCCGTCACCTGGCTTTCTGTGATACCACCGATGACGTTGCTTTTGTCGATAATATCTTTCAAGTTTTGTCCTGTGACAAATTCCATGACAAAATACTGTTTGCCACCGTCCGCAAAAACATCAGTTACCTTTGCCAAGTTCTGATGTGGAAGAGACCGAAGCAGATTAGCTTCATCCTGAAAGCTTTGGATATTCTGAATACGTTCAGTGGCAGTCCAGTTAGGATTATCAAACATCTCCTTCACCGCACAAAAGGCATTATTCTGTTGAGTATCTTCTGCTAAGTACACTGCGCCAAAACCGCCATAGCCTAATACTTTTGTCGCCCTGTATCTACTATGAAGTATCTCGTCTTTGCCCAACAAACCCATCAGTTCTGTGCGACACATATTGCAGAACTTCGCGGTATCATTATTATCATGACTACATTTTGGACACATTTGCATGTTGCATATTCCTCCCATAGCAAAAATCCTACTCTCCGAGCGTTGAGAAGCCCGTCACATTAAGCGCTCACTGACTCCCGTCAGTGGATTGCGTCAACTATATAGATGCGCCGCACTGTGAGCAGAAGCGCGCCTTCGGACGGTTGCGGAAATGGCAGTGGGAACAAACTCTGGGTGCTTCGGACTGGAGCAGGAGACGCCCAGTTTTCCCCTCAAGGCGTCGCTTCGCGGACTTGAATTTCAGAGCGTCCAGTGGCAAGTGCTACTTCTGCAAGAGTGAGTTTAGGTTTTTCGGTCAAGGTTTGGAATACTGTGATATCGTCTTCAAGCTTTTCAAATTCGTTGCCCAACAGCGACATAACACTGTCCATCAAAGAGCCGCACTCCGTCAGATAGACAAAGGAGCCCCCAGTTTGATCAACGAGCATAGAAAAGTGTTTGACCATATCGGTGTCGTACTCCGCACCATGCACACGCCGACACGGTTGCGAACTCTTCCACCAGAGTGGTATCTACACCACCCGGCCCTGGACATCCCACAGCGAGAACAATCACTCGTTGTTCCTTGATTTTTTTAACGAGCATCTGCATGTTGAGTCCAGAAACGCACTGTGTATCCCCACGCGGAGGCGCGTCACCCACCAGCACGAGCAGCCGATGCGACACTTCGCGCCACGAAAGATTAACAGCGGCGGCTAGACCATCTGCTACGGCTTCTGGGAACGTCTGCCCTCCCCAACGGAGTTTCAGACGAGAAAGCGATTTCTGAATTAGATCTAAGTTATCTGTCAGCGGACACACAACCTCCGATGGAGGCGCTCTCCAGACGTCGTGGTCAGTGTAGGTAACCAGGCTCAGGGCGACTCGCGGGGCAAGAACTGTTTGTGAGATAGATACAATCAAGTCCACGAGCTTGGATTTGGCTTCCTTCAGACATGCGCTCATGCTAGTTGTGACATCCATCACGAGGGCTATGTCCAACCTACGCAATTTCTCTAGTATTTCATTAGCCATTGCTTACCTCCGTTTCATTGAAACATACGTTGGATGAATTTTGCTTTACGTCTTTCCCATTCGGAAGTGGGAAGTAAAAAGAAATTGTCTCGCTTTCTGGCTTTCTGATTTCCTGCGCTATACGTATCACTCAGGTTAAAGCTCGGAATAGTTCCGAGACATCCCATATCCAGAATTTCAAATTACACTATTTTAAAAGCACGAGCCGCTTAGGGTAATCATATCCTTATTCAAAGCGGTTCAATTAGATTTACCATCTCTTTTGCCATAATTGTTCACCACTATCTCAGACTGTTTTCACGGCGTGAGATGGTCATAGCGGTTATGCTTCGCGTTTTTTTGAGCGCTGTTATGAGAACTTTTTCGTGCCATTTCATCTATCCTGTTTTCTCTGTATGTCGGCGGTACAATTGTAAATAACCAACTTGCCATCCTTAACTGATGGGTATGTTTATCTTGTGCTGATATAGTGATGAGATGAGCGGTTTGGTTCAGCGGCTTTTGAAGGGTTACTACAATCTTTATCAATGAACCAGAGGGAACTATAGAAAAAGCCATCTCTCTTTCCCCTTTTAAAAGCTTTACGGATGCGGCATCAATTTCATCGAGGATGTTTGCTGAAATACTCGGCTTATGGGAAACGATTGTTGAACCGTCCGGCGGGGTTACTGAGTCTATATTCAACCGTTGCGCTTCTATCTTTTCCCTAAAGAGTTCTACAATATCATCTTGAAAAATCGTATAGCGCGCAAGACGCCATCTGTTTATTCTGCCTGCTACATTCGTTTCACGATTGGTCGTCACCATTGCTTTGTAGCCTGACGCTTGAGCCCGTTTTTCCATCTCGACATCATATACTCCATACGGATAAGCTAATATGTCCACTGTTTTTCCTATGTACTGTTCAATGAGACGCTTTGATTTTGAAAATTCAGTTTTCAATAGGTTTTCGTAGTCAAGGGGATTAAGCTTCCACCGCAGTTTCGCGAAATTCGGATGTGAATGAGTATGGGATTGGACATCTATTTTGTATTGAATCATCTCCTTTAGCTGTTCCCACGTCAAGGCGCTTGGTGACTTGGACAAAATATGTTTTGGATAAATAAAAAGTGTGGCTGGATAATGGAATTTTTTCAGGATTGGATACGCTTTTGTGTAGACAGAGCGCCATCCATCATCAATAGTGATGACTACTGGTTTGTCTGGTAGCTCTTTTGCATCAGAGGAAATGACATCTTGCAACTGTATAACAGTGTACCCGTTCTCAGCAAGATACTTCATTTGCGCTTCAAACAATTGTGGTGAAATGCTATATTTACTCTTAGACACTCTAAATTGGTGATAGCATAGAATGGGAATCTGTTTTGGGATTTGATGAGGAATTGGTGCGACTGTTGTTTCAACCAAATTCCGGCGTCGTTGTTCAATTTCCATGCTGGGGAAAATGATACACCAGATAAACAACAAACTCATATTGATGACGATAAAAGAAAATGTTGCCACGACAACTGCCTTTCCGAGTTTGTTCATGAAGGGCACAGCAATGACGGAAACGCGTACCGAGATAGGGATTCTTTGGGATATAGCATTGTTGGTAAGGACAACTTCGCCATCATAAATGTTAATATCGGTTTTTTTCGTATTCACCTTAAAGATAATGCAATTGTTTGTAACGCTTACCTGAAGCCATGGCGCCTGGGTAGTTACCTGCCAATCTCCATTGCCGTTTATTTCAATTTCCTTCGATGTAACATCTCCTTTGACCACGTTGCCAAAGTCCACTGTTGGGCGTATTTTGACAGGAATCTTCGCGCTCCCGCCATTAGATTGGATGCGAATATGCGCCTCATATCCAATGCCAACCACATTGGCATTCACAATAATACGATTGCCGCTAAATGAATGGGCATCTAACGAAAGCCACGATTGCGAACACGCAACCGTACCATACAAATGCCCTTTCCCCCCGTTTATTATCTCAAACTGGAAGGTATATTTGTCCGATGATCTCTGCTCAATATCAACCCTGCCGAAATTGATAACTGTATGGGACAGCTTCAAGCGGGGCTCGGAAGTATCATCTATCCCTAAATAGGCGCGGAATTTTTCCAAACCAATGTTCCTATCGGGTTCTGTTTCCACAATTTCGCGCGCCTTATTTGCCAAGTCTCCTTGGGCTATTGAATCGAGCCAAGACGCAAAATCCCCCTGATACAAATAGTCGATGCTTTCAGACCAGTAAACCTCAATTTGTTCAGTGAGTTCCGAAATAGACGCAGCAGTGGTGCCGTTGGAAAAGAAAAACTGACTGAAATCTGTCGCATTTAATTCCTCACCATCCTTCCGACAAAAGCGCGCATTATCTGGGTTAATACTACTGCATTTGGGACATTTTATCCCCATTGTGACCTCCAACGCTTATCCATAATATTGTACTTTCGAGCTACATTAGTCAAAATCAGCATAACATAGGTCTTGTATGAAACCTGAATGACATCAGATTTATAATTGTTCATCCAACCTGAAGACGTACATATCACCATTTTCTGGATTATCTCCAGCAGTGTATAGAAGATACCTGCCATCGGGAGAGAGGGCGCCGCCAAAGTATTTGGCGGTGATGTGTTTGAGCAATCGGGGATTGGAACCATCCCGATTCATTATCCATATACCCTCTTCGCCCTTCTTTTTGCATGCATACAAAATGTGTGAACCGTCTGCCGACCAGCTAGGAGAAACACAAGTATAGGTGCTTCGGGTCAAGTTCCTCAAATTTGAACCATCCCAATCGACGGCCCAAATATCCCACATATTATTTTGCTTCGATTCGAAAACAATTACATCATCAACGGGTGAATAATGAGGAGAACTGCTTCGTTGAGCGATAACTTGATCTTGTCCATAGCCATTGGCGAACATGCTCCAGATGTTGTAGAGCCCGGTTCTATCTGTATGGTACGTGATCTTTGAGCCATCTTTTGACCAGGAGGGCAAACCAGAGACATGGTCTGAGCTAGTTAATGTTCGGATTGCCGAGCCATCGCTATTCATTACCTTGATGACATAATGATTGCGCCTACCGCTACAGTAAGCAATCCGCTGACCATCCGGCGACCATTCTGGGTAGAAATCTGCGTCGTCATTATAGGTAAGTTGCTGTTGATTTGAGCCATCTGGATCCATGACGTAGATTTCGTTGTCGCCGTCTATATTGGAATGGAACACAACTTTATTTGTGATGGGCGACCAGTTTGGGTGCCCTCCATAACCGATTTTTTGGAATCTGGGCAGATTTATTCTGGGACGCACAGGATGTGTTGGTTTCACAACGCCCTGAGTAGATGTCTCTTTTTTTAGTTGCATAACTCCTATCACCAATCCTCCTACGAATACCAGTCCAAACACCATACATAATAACTGCAACATACTCAACCATAGTGTTCTATAGGAATATGCTACGTTTTTCGCGGCTGCATTGGATGTAATGTGGATGTTGCCGTTTCTTCCGCCCGTGCTCTTATCGGATACCGTTACGGCTATATACTGGCGCGTTGATTTTTGAATTTGAAATTGGTCAGGCATAACTGTAACACATGGTGAATCACTTCTGACGTCGCCTGAAAGGGTGCCTGAACCGTTATTCTCAATTGTAAACCTCTGCGATTTTTTCCCACCTCGAAATATCGTACCAAATTCCACATTTGTGGGAAAAACGCTGATAAGAGGCTCTTCGACTACATACTCACACGTAATCTTCCGTGTTCCTGCATTCGACCGTACCGTCAAGTCCGTTACGGTTCCACTTCTTCTAATAGCAGTTACGGTAACCGTAATGGTTACAGGTGAATCACTTCCACTTATGCTGAAATTACTTGGTGAAATGGAAATATTGGGGACGGTGCTAGTTATAGTTCCTTTAAGAATGCCGTCGCCTATATTAGAAATATCAAAGGTTCGTGAGGTCGTTGTGCCTATTGAGATTTTGCCAAAATCTAATCTCGTCGCACTCAATTCCAGGACAGGAGGCTCTTCGACAACCCTTCCTAGCAAGGCATCCTTCATTTCCGCAACCGTCTGGTATCGGTCATCTGAGCGAAGCTCCATCGCTTTTAAGATGACCTGCTCCATATTTTCAGAAATCGCTGTATTAACCTGACGCGGGGGCTTGAATACCTTTGGATCAGCAAGTCTATTAGTGGCAGCAGGCGGATCTTCGCAGAGCCACAAGTAATAGAGCGTGGCACCCAAAGAATAGATGTCCGAACGGGCATCGGTATACTCGGTTCCGCTGTACTGTTCCGGCGCCGAATAGCCGTGGGTGGCTGCGCGCTTCACAGTAGCGGTTTTAGGATTTTTGGGGTCGAAGATCTTGGCAATGCCAAAATCCACCAATTTTATTTGTCCTTCTGGAGTGAAGCGGATATTATCTGGTTTGATGTCCCGGTGGATAATCTTTTCGTTGTGCAAATATTCCAACACATCGCAAATTTGAATCGTCCACCCTATCACCTGGCTTTCTGTGATGCCACCTATAACAGTGCTTCTTTCGATAATATCTTTCAAGTTTTGCCCTTCGATATATTCCATCACAAAATAATGTTTGCCACCATCTGCAAATACATCGAACACCTTGGGCAGGTTAAGATGGGAGAGAGAACGAAGAATATTAGCCTCCTCCTGAAAGTTTTCTATATTCTCATCACGTTCAGCGGCAGTCCAGTTGAGATCATCAAACATCACTTTTATCGCTACTTCGGTATTATTCTGTTTAATATCTTCTGCTAAGTACACTGCGCCAAAGCCTCCACAGCCTAATACTTTTGTCACTCTGTATCTACTATGAAGTATCTCGCTTTTGCCCAAAAGACCTAACAGTTCTGCACCACACACATTGCAGAATTTCGCCGTATCATTATTATCATGACTACACTCTGGACACATTTGCATATTTCATATTTCTCCTTCTTGCAGGCGTTTCCTTCCTATTACTCGTTAGCAAAGCATCACTTGTAGCCCAAGTTAGAAACTTGGGCTACAGGTATCTTAACTAGACTATAAGCT
>DTYX01000949.1 GCA_012961655.1 Candidatus Poribacteria bacterium | reverse complement strand
TTGAGAGATATAGCAGCGGAGATTTCTAAGTATGATGTCAACATCTCCAAATCAATAGTCAGCGTTGATGACTCAGCCAACGTTATGCAACACTTTTGGATAAATGTAACAGGTGTTAAACAACTCCAACAGGTGATGAGTGCAATCATGCGAGTCAAAAGCGTTAGAAACGTAGAACGTAAAGGGATAAAAGAGCTATCACTCTTTGATTCTTGAGTAATTGATTCGCTAGCAATATGCAGGTAGACTCAACACTATATAGCCTTTTGAACTTTACCTGAACGCAGGCAGTTTGCACATACTCGAACGCGTTTATTGCCTCCGTTGATTTTTACTTTTACCCGCTGCAAATTGGGCAGCCATCTCCTTTTTGATTTGCCCGTTATATAAGGTTTCTGACCGCGTTTTCTAACTCGATTTCCCGTTACAGGTTTTTTACCGCAGACGTAACATTCTCTAGACAATCTCCTCACCTCCTGAAAAAATGGAAGGATACCATAATAGCTTGCAAAATGCAAGAAAAATTTTCATAAAGCTTGCCCTCAAACATTATTTCAGCGCCTCGTCCAGAGGAGTATCCGAATTTCATCGGCGTTTTTTGGGATTTACAAGGCTGTAAAATCGATGTGGATTTGACCGAACAGCTCAAGAACGGTTTGCTTGACTCAGAGGAACAATTGGAGGCTGCGGGAATCAATTATGACCAACTGGAGGAGTGCAACAACTTATTTGCCTTGTTGGGCAGACTCCGTTCAGTTTTGCAAGACGCGACCTTTGTGCGAACGGTGCTGTGTGGTTCGAGGCGTCTTTCTGAAGTCAGCCAGATTGAGTTAGTCGATTCCGCCTTTCTCGATGGATTCGAACCTATTCTGTTTATGAGTTCTCTCACTGAAGCGGATGCCGATGCCCTCATTGCCCAAAGCCACACCGACGGTGGGATTCAGGTGTCTTCGGAAATGGCGACCGAAATCAAAGAGAAAACCAATCGCCACCCGTATTTAATTCAGAGTATCTGCCTCTATCTGTATGACCATGAGATTTCGCTTCAAAAGGCTTACGATTTTGTCATGCAGCAGGGGATGGCAGAAAGGGCGTTTGCAGATGACTATCGCTATCTCTCTCCGATTGAGAAGGATATCTTGATGCAGATTTATCGGAATGGAATGCTCGATATTGAATCCCAAAGCGGTGGCAGCGCAAAGGACATCCTGACGCGATTGAACCAGAGGCTTCACGCTAGGCTGCAAAGAGGAAATAAACGAAAGTTCTGACATCGTTATGCCAGGAGGTAATCTGATGTGTTTTCAAAAAGTCACAGAGGCGAGAATTCCTAAAGTTGTTCACCACCGATTAGTATGTGGTGGAGAAGCCCGCTTATCGGGAACCCGGGTATGCGTTTGGAATATTATTTGGCATCTCAATACGCTGGCGCCTGGGGGCCAGCCTCCGAGGGAAGAGCAATGGCACTTGCCCCACGTGTCAACGCATCTATCGGCGGACAGGTTTCGGCAATGCCGGTTGGCTATATATACAATGAAATTCGTGTTGTGCGAAGAAGGAGGTAGATTAATACAAAAATCTCAAGGAGTATCTTGAGTACATCCTGGAGAGCTACTAACCTTGCATCATCGAACTGAGTGAACTGCGTCTGTTCACGATTCAGGGGTTCTGTCTGCGGGCAGTGAAGTTTATTCGCGGCGAGCGTGCAGGCACGTCGCTGCCGGCGAGTCTCAACGAAAACAAGGAAGATCAGAATTTGAATGGATGAACTGAACTTTGCAGAAGAAACAACGGCTCGAATGAAAGATCTTTATGGCTTGGCGAGAAATCACGAAGTGATTCGCAGGACGATTCTTTCACAAATCTATTGTAGCGCTCGTCATCTGAGCCGGTATCTTCTGAGA
>DTYX01000948.1 GCA_012961655.1 Candidatus Poribacteria bacterium | reverse complement strand
CAAGGCGATTCATCTGATTTCGTAGGACTATGGGAATCAATGCTATAATGAGACGAGAGAGAGACTTCGGAGGCATCGAAATGGTATCGGTCCAAAGCAGAACAATTCTCCACAAAAAGCTTCCAATATCAGCAGCAGCCAAGCCAAGTCAGCGCTATCAAGGGACAGGTCGCTGATGAACAAAGACACCCTTTATCCGGCTATGTAGTCGAAGCGATTTCGCTTGAAGATGGAGTTACTTACTCTGCAAAGACGAATCAAAGTGGGAAGTTTGAGTTTTCCAATATCCATGAGGGCGTTTGGCCTCTGGGCGTGAAATTCTTTTCAACGACACTCGAACGGCGCAAGATTACGCTTCCCAGCTGGACATTTTCAAATGTGCGCAAACGATGAGTTGAGAGCGGATTTCGATGACCTCCATTTTGACAAAATCGAGCTAATCGGCTTCTTGTTGATAGGCGCCGAGGGCTCCGGTGAAGGCTGGTGGCTTGGAGTTAAAACGATGAGGACCTTAAAAGAGGTTTTAATAGTTGGCTTCTGGATTATTGTTGGAGCCATGGCACTTTGGGGATTTGACCGTGCTGGGCTCCTGTCGTCTGAACGCAAAGGCGGGAGTATGGCAGCACTGCAAGTTGATTTTCCCGAAGTCTATCAGATTTGGAAAAGAGGGGAAGCGATTTTCGTCGATGCTCGTCCGGTTTCCGCCTTCCAACGGGAGCATATCCCAGGAGCGGTGAACCGTGTTGAACAAGGACTGTCAGTGTTGCCCGAAGATCGAAATGCAAGGCTCATTACTTATTGCGGCAGGCGTTGGGATATCCATTGAAAAAGAGTGATTAGGTGATTTTGAAAAATAAACTTATGCCTTTGTAGTAACGAATTCATTCGTTTTTCCTACGTGCAAGCAAACGACTGTTACTACAATTACGTGCTCTTTTGAAAGGGGCTATCTTCTTGAATCATATCTGTAGCGGCATTACAGGCTGTACCATCCGCTTTTATAAAAAATCCGTGTTGGTTATCGTCATCATCGTAGTACAATGACACAACATTATTATTACCGGCGGCTGTATCGTCTAAGGAGATGATTCTGTTCCAGCTATCATCCAGACTTGCTACATTAACCCAGCACTCCATAGTTATCTCTGAATAGTCGATATTGATTTTATCCGAGTCAACAAGGACATAATCGACATCTCCATCGAATTCAAGACACCCTTCTACTTTACCATCGACTTCTTTTGGGTCGCCTTTGATGGCACCGTCGTTTCCTCCCCAAACATCTGCGACCGTATCGCCTTTTATCGTACCTTTATCAAACGACATCAGGATAATCTCTTTCCTGTCGAACTTAGGTATTTGAGCAGCTGGAAAGTTCGGATTTAAACAAAGCAAGCATCTGTTCTAAATGCGTTTTGAACTGTTGTAACTTCAAGGAAAGCTCGGGTACAAACGATTGGTAATGTTCGGCTACATCCGGGTGGTACATCCCGAGCATCGGGGCTGTTCCAGGTAGACAACTTCTACGAATTTCTTCTCATGGGGAATTTGTATGGAGGGTCACTTTTGGTGCAAGAAAACT
>DTYX01000947.1 GCA_012961655.1 Candidatus Poribacteria bacterium | reverse complement strand
CAAAGAGCCAAGCGCCTACAAGCCCTTCTAGTTTTGCATGACTCTCTCCTAAAAGAGCGAAGATAAATATACAGGCAAAAAATAAACATCCGAAACTGAATATTAAATGGTTTTTGTATCTGCATCTGAGATTCATAGTTTACCTCCTTAATTTGGTATAATCAAAATAGATAGAGAATGAAAGGGAAGGAAACTCATTATTTCCTCCTTCCTTCCATCCTTCCATTCCCTCAAATGAACAAAGTAAAAGATGTTTAGAAGATATGTTTTTTGAAATAGTGGGATACAGGTTATAATCCCCAATACTCATCAATTTCCCTCTGATAGGCATTCACTTTGCCGCTGAGAACATCGGCAATCCGCACTGCTTCGCCGCAGTAGCCGGACTCGTAAATAGCAATTGAGTTGGCTTTCGCAAGCAAACCGGTTTCGCCATCTACTTCAGGAGAGCGTTTGTTTTTGACGGCGTTGATGAAATCGTAAACCTCCAGTGTGAATCCATCTTCGATGCCGAAGGGGAACAAACGTTCTTTTTCTGCTTCACTGAGGGTTGCCATGTACGTTGCCTTCAATTCCTTAATTGTCATCTTTGTGCCGTCCAGCTTTTCCAAATCACCGTCTTCCTGGAAGACGAATGGATGAAATACGTCGCCGCGGTCTCTGATTACACCTTCGCTGCCATAGAATGCGACATTAAGGAAACTATGCGCCGGCGCGGCTTTAGTCCAACTCCATGTGCCGATGACGCCGCTTTTAAAGGTGATGACGGCGACCCAGGTATCTTCGTGACAATCGGGAATCACGCCTTTCTCTTTGTGTTTAGTCATGCGTTTATCAATTTGCCGGACTTCGGCGTAGACTTTCTCGACATCGCCAAAGAAATATCTTACGGTGTCCATCATGTGCGCCCCGCTGTCCATCACCATGCCGCCTCCGCTGAGCAATTTATCTAGTCGCCAATGCCAGTTGCCGATGTTCGCCGGGTCTTGCCAGCCGGCGGATTGTGCGAAAAACATGCGCGGCTTGCCGATTAAATTGCCTTCATTCAATGCCCATCTGACAGCGCGCTGACCGGGGTATCTGCGGCAATTCTCCGCTGCCGCGGTGATTAAGCCATGCTGTTCCGCTACTTCTATCATTTTTTGGCTGGCTTTAATCGTAATGCCGAAGGGCTTTTCAGTCATAATATTGACGCCAGATTCCAGACACGGAATCGCTGTGATATGATGATGTGAATGAGACGTGCAGATGTCAGCGGCATTTAGATCTTCCGCCTTGAGCATCTCCTCGACATCGGCGTATACCCGTGGGGCAGAACCCTGAAATTCGGCAATTTTATTTTTAAAATCTTCTGCGCTTTCCTTTCTCACATCACAAGTCGCATCTATGCTGAAGGTATCGACGCCTTTTTCCACCAAAGTCTGATAACCGCGCAAATGCGCATTGGCTATCCCACCACAACCGATTATCGCTAATCTTACAGGTTTTTCTTGCACGTTTTCCTCCTTTGTAGTTAAAAGGCTAAAGGGCAAAGGGGCAAAAGGGCTAGGGGGCTAGGAGCTAATTGCCACCTTGCCTTCTTGCCCCTTTTACATCAATTCTGTATCGCTCTTTCATTAGGTTCATAGGCGAACGGATACCATTGATAGTAGTATCTGTACGAATAATGGGGATTGCTGTTCTTATACCACGGCGTATCCGTTCTAATGCCATTAAACGACTCTAATTCAACGAATCCCTCTCTAGCTTTGCCCGCGACTGTGACTTTTCGATTTTTTTTACGAGCGTTTTCCGCCATCATTCGGATAGCTCTAATGCGAGGCGCATTCTCAAAGTTTACGTACCCAATGAAATTCACGTCACTAACCTTGACATGCCAATACCCTTCGTGAGCCGGAGTCGGAGGGATAAAATCCAGCAATTGTGGCTTTTGAGGAACGCCAGATACGGACACTCGCTGTCCTGGGGAAAATGTCTCAGCAGTGATGGATTGATATGTTCTGGCACACCCAAGAAAAACGATCAGAAGTAAACATAAGAAAATCAATGTGAATTTCATGATGATTAACCTCCTAATTTTAGACTTTTCGTTATATAGTGTTAATAATTGATTTTTTCTCTTTTAGTTTCATGACCTGCAAAGAATACTCTTCGTAAATTCGCAACTTCTCGCCATGCTTTCCACATCTTTCAGGTGGTATTGCAAAGTAAGCGGTCCATTGTAATTAATCTCCCGCAAACCTTTCATGAACGCTTCAAAATCGAATTCATCGGCGCCCGGTTCACCGCGATGGCTGCCTGAGATGTGTACCTCACCAAGAAGCTTCCCCATTGCCAGGACTGCTTGATATGGGGCAGCTTTGTCATTATTTCCAACAAATTCGCCGCTAAAGTCTCCCGCGCCGCTTCTACTGAGGTATCCTGCGGCATATTCGGCCAGAT
>DTYX01000946.1 GCA_012961655.1 Candidatus Poribacteria bacterium | reverse complement strand
CCTATCCGAAAAATAAGGATTGCATTGACTATCCCGTGCTGCCAACAGACTTTTGAGAAACTTCTCGGAGATTCCGCTCCGCGGAAGATGAACATCTGATCACAAGTCAGGAGATTTGCGCCACGAGTAATATAAATGCTATTGAAAAAGCTGAAAAAAGGGAGGTGAAATGAAATGATTAAGAAACTTTTCTTCAACGTTCTAAGCGTTTTTATATCAATGTTCCTTGTGGGGTATACGGCTTATGCCCAACTTGAGAGCATGGATATAGGAGATGCCGCGGATAATCCTGGCTCTACTGAAATATCTGATGGAACGTATACGATTAAGGGAAGTGGCAGCGACATCTGGGATGCTGCTGACGGATTCAGATTTGCATATACGGAAGTAAGCGGCGATTTTGAAGCCGTAGTACATCAGGTTTCCATCGAGTTGTCCCATGAGTGGGCAAAAGGAGGAATACATGCGCGGCAAAGTGTTGAACCCGGCGCCGCTAATGCACAGGTAATCGTTACCGGGGGTGGGGCTGGAGGTTGCCAAATTACTTGGCGAGCAGTTGAGGGCGGCGCAAGTGATGAATTCATGGATGATGCCCCCGGACCATGGAAGGATGGTGAGTGCTGGCTTAAACTTACCCGCAAAGGGGACGAGTTCCACGGCTACATCTCCGAAAACGGTAAAGATTGGCTGGATTTGCGCTCCATAACAGTTGAGATGGATGAACCTATATTGGTTGGTTTAGCAGTTTGTGGTCTTGGAGACATGGCAAATGCAGTATATGATGATTTCACGATTACTCAAAATGGTCAAGTGATATTCCCTGCAGATGCGACGGCGGTTAAATCAGAAGGAAAATTGTCCACAACGTGGGGAGAAATCAAGTCACGTTAAAATTAGATTCATGCGCAATCCCGGACGTTCTGCTTCAGCGGAGGAGTTTCTCTGACTGAAGTCGGACGTCCATAACATATAGACTCCCGCAAAAAATTCTCACTGTTCTCTGTGTCCTCTGTGGGAGATTAATATACCAGGAGGAATAAAATGCTAAAGAAGATTTTCTTGAATAGCCTAGGCATCATTTTATCGATGTTATTTGTCCTGCATATTGCTTATGCTGCTGACCTAGAGAGCATTGATATAGGAGATGCCAAGAATAACCCGGGCTCCACTAAAATAAAAAATGGGACGTACACAATTGAGGGAAGTGGTCATGACATCTGGGATAGCGCAGACGGATTTAGATTTGCATATACAAAAGTAAAGGGCGATTTTGAAGCTGTGGTACATCAGGTTTCTATTGAATTGCCCAGCGAGTGGGCGAAAGGAGGGGTACATGCGCGACAAAGTGTTAAACCCGAGGCTGTTAATGCACAGGCAATCGTTACCGGTGGCGGCGCTGGAGGGTCTCAAATTACTTGGCGAGCAGTTGAGGGCGGTGCAAGTAGTGAATTCTTCGATGCCGCACCCGGCCCCTGGAAAGATGGTGAATGCTGGCTTAAACTTACCCGCAAAGGGGACGAGTTCCACGGCTACATCTCCGAAGACGGTAAAAAGTGGAAAGATCTGAAATCCATAAAAGTTAAGATGGATGACCCTATATTGGTTGGCTTAGCAGTTTGCGGTCTTGGACAGATGGCAACCGCAGTTTATGATAACTTTACTATCACTCAAAACGGTAAAAAGTTATTCCCTCTTGCGGTTAAATTAGAAGGAAAATTGTCCGCCATTTGGGGAAAAATAAAGTTACGTTAAACACCCTAAGTGAATTGTTGTGTGATGTGTTTGCTCCATCTGGAACATCCCAACGAAGACAGGGCAACTGAAAGCGAACTCACACCAAACGTTTAAGAAATGATAGACAACAAGAACGGAGGTAGCAATATAAACAAAAAATCTTTTAGTTGGAAAGCTGCTTTGATAGGCGCTGCTATTATCGGAGTTATAAGTTACCTTTGTCCGATAATTGAGCAGTATGAGTGGGAGATAGATTATACGATACCCGCTCCGCCTGTCTCTGTCATGTTCTTCTTCTTTCTTGTTGTAATGATAAACGCTATAATTCACAAATTCTCTAAAAAGTTTTCCTTGGGCTCAAATGAGCTTTTGTTAATTTACGCTATGACAATGGTGGGAGCGCCTTTATGTTCCTTCGGTTTAGTCCAGTTTTTAATTCCCAACATGGTAGGACCAATTCATTTCGCCACGGAGGAAAATATGTGGCGAGAGGATTTCTTGCATTATATCCCCGATTGGTTCGGGCCAAGAGAGAGTAGCGTGATAGATGGATTCTATACAGGTGGTTGGGATGGCGTACCATGGGGAGCATGGATAAAGCCTATTCTCATCTGGTGTGCTTTTGCTTTAGTTTTTTATTTTGTTCTGCTTTGTATTGGTGCGATGATACGCAAACAGTGGGTTGAACGTGAAAGGCTTACTTTCAGGATTCTGGAGACTCCACTTGCCATGGCTGAAGAACCTAAAGCATCTTTCTGCTTGAATTCTTTCTTCAGAAATAAGATGACCTGGATAGGCTTTTCCATACCCATTTTAATACAGCTTTCCGTAGGGCTACACCACTACTTTCCAAGCTTTCCCTCCTTCAAGATAATGCACATAAGATTGGATAGGTATTTCACGGAAAAACCATGGAATGCAGTGGGATATTTTCACATAAGTGTGATGTATTCCATAATTGGAATAGCGTACACGGTTCCCGCCGATGTGTCATTAAGTTGTTGGTTTTTCTATCTGCTCAGAAAGGCTGAGAATGTCTTCGGCGCTGCTATGGGTTGGCGCGGCGGCAAAGCCGGTGGATTTTTAGCCAGATTTCCGGATGTGAATGACCAGGCTGTCGGAGCTTTCTTCGCCCTATTTTTCTTGAGCTTCTGGATGATGAGACGACACTTATGGACAGCGCTTAAAGATGCTTTTAGCCGTGGAGGTGTGCATTCTTCTGATTCAGAAAAAGAAGCCATGTCATATTTTACTGCTGTTTTCGGTTTTATCTTGGGAACAGCTTTTTTGATATTTTGGACCTGGATAGCTGGCCTTTCTCCCATTTATGCTCTTGTATTTTTCGGAATATTCTTCATCTTTCAGACAGTACTTTCTCGGATTCGAGCCGAAGCTGGCATGGCATGGCTTTTTCTGCCGAAAACTCCAAACAACGTGATGGTTCTCTTCACAGGAACGGCGAAATTAGGTGTCCAAAATCTCGCGATTCTGTCTTCTT
>DTYX01000945.1 GCA_012961655.1 Candidatus Poribacteria bacterium | reverse complement strand
CCATTGCCGTCCCCGCCGGTAGGCTCTGAGAATCGAGGGAATTTCGTCTTTGGGCAAGCGTTCTACGGCATTGCGGAATTCCGGGGGACATTCGGGATTGTCCGGGTCTGGCACGAGGGAGGCGAAGACGATGGCGCGTGACGCCGCCAGCGGACGACGCGCCCACCAGAGATGAAGCGTTGAGATATGCCCGTGGCGCAGGGATTTATCCCGAACGCTTTCGGCTGAGATTTCTCGAATTGGCAAAGCTACTTCGATAAGACGTGGACAGGTCATGATACTTTCCTTCTATTGAGGCTATACACATTTTTAGCCCGAGCATCCCCGCAGCATTTTTTTTCGTAAAACGTGAAACGTAAAGAATGCAGCGAAAAGGGGCATAGAGAGAAAATGGAATAACAGCAACATTATTAATCAAAATTACCCAAATGCCTGGATTACCTCTCCGTGTTCAGCCCAGGTTGATTGTCTTACGACATATTGGATCTTTCTATAAAGCGGTTCAAGGGTCAGATGGGAGATAGGGTTCTGGATGATACGCAAGCACGGGTGTTCGGTTTTGCAGAAAGTCACGATGTAGAGGAACGCCCGGTCGTCCAACTGACGGAGCTTATCAGTCTCCGGCGCGGTAAGGACAATCGCCCCCGTCCCAGCGCGCCCTTTTACTTCGATGAAACGCTTTTCGCCTATTGGCGATTCAGAGCGGATGTCGTAGTGTTCACCGTTCATGGAGACATCATACGGTGTCCAGCCGCGGTTTTGCTCATATTGCATCGCTACTTCCATGGCAATCCGCTCCACCTCGTCGTCGCGCCGCATCGGTATACCCTGACTCACTTCATCAGGCTCCTGAATTCTTGCGAATTCTACGGCGTCAGGCGGTGGAATGACAACCGCTGACGTGATTATCTCCGGCAGGTTTGCGCTTAATTTTGCCATCTGTTCGAGTTCTTTTAGACGAATCAGCTTGCGTTCCTTGAGGGTCTTCATCCGCTCATCCAGTTTGTCGTATTCCTCAGTCGTATCCTCGCCGAAAAGTTGAGCCTGCTGAAGGTCGTTGAGCTGGTCCTGAAGTTCCAAGATGAGGTCGGTAAAAGTCGTGTTCAGGTACTTGCGTCGAAGTTCGCATTCCTGTTGGCGGCTCTCTTTTACCTCGTTAAGTTGCGGCTCAGTAATCTGTTCATAAGCCCACAACTGGATTTCATCAGTGCTCATGAAAGGCAAAGCCGGCAGTTCAGCAGGTGAATCCGGCGCGATGCAATTAAGCAGATAGGCTGGGGAGATGGCTCGCAACACCGTTTCATTTGGCTCAGTATAGTCTCTGACAACCAGACGCAGTTGTTCATGTTCGCTTCGCTCAGTGGTTACTTCGTGAACCACTGCCAATCGCTTTTTGCTTTCGTGCCGGCCATCCTCGATGGTCGAACGGGTGAGCCAGAATTTATATGGCTGTGGAATGTTTGGGTCAACAAGCGTCGCGCCTTTCGCAAACGCATCCTGAGCGCGCCTTCTCGCCCACTCGATTACGGCGACAAAGAGCGGATGCCCAGGCGCGAGAAGTTTCGTGTTTTCTGGCACTCTGATTGGGCTTGCGACGCTAACTAAGTCTTTGTCGAAAACGAATGGCGTGTCGTATTTCTCAGCCAGTGGAAGTCCAATTTGACGGGCTACGTCCATGATAGCGCTCGGTGTTTCTCCGACATGGAAGACGGGGAATTGATGGTTTTCAGTGATAGTTCCACCCGCCGACTGGTAGGCTGTCCTGAAGAAGCGCTGGATGAAGCAGGGTTGTAGGCGATTTTCATCTGATATATCCCTAAGCTCCTTAGCTGACTTCAGGTCGAGTCGTGAAGACAAAGAGCGATTACTATGTAGCTCAACAAGGGAACGAGCCTTGCCTTCGCTAATCCTTCGGATATACTCCTCTGTCTCTCTCTCAACTAAAGATGTGTCCTCCTGGTCAATCGACCGCTCGATGAGTTGAATCAGAGGCACTCCCTCGTATAGTTCGTCCACCACGTCGTAGACTCTATCCTCGCCCATCTGTTCACGCATAACGTCAAGTTTTTTCAGCACCTTTTCCAGAACCTTGCCCTCGCGGGTGTTGGTGGCGACGAGATTGTAGACCCAGACATCATCTTTCTGCCCATAGCGGTGAATTCGTCCCATGCGTTGTTCGAGGCGGTTGGGGTTCCAGGGGATATCCCAGTTAATCAGATACCGGCAGAACTGGAGGTTTATCCCTTCGCCAGCGGCGTCGGTGGCGACAAGAATTTTCGCCCTGATACGGAATTCCCTCTGAGCTTGCTTTCGCGCCTCAACGGCCATCCCACCGTGAATCGTTACCACGGTATATCCGAAAGATGTAAGCCTTTCTGCGAGGCTATCGAGGGTGTCTTTGTGTTCGGTGAAAATTATCAACTTCTCCTCATCCGAGCGCATGACATCTGAGTTATCAAGAACCTTTAGAAGCTCAGAGAACTTGGCTTCGGTGTGATGACGTAGAGATTGAGCCATCTGATGAAGTTCGGCAACTTCACCAATCTCCCTCTTGACGTCCCTTGGGTTGTCGGTGAGGACCTGGCGGAAAATTCGCCTATCCACCTCATCGCGTTGTACCTCATCTATATCCTCATACTCGAAGATGTCCTGGGGGATATCTTCACCGCTGTCCCGAATCAGACGCTTCTTTTCAGTTTCCGAACGGGAGGAATCGCGGAGGATTTGAAGCACTTCTTTCAAAGCGTTTAGTCGATTTTCAAGCGTCCGTGTAATCGCGTGGATACTGCTAGCAAGCCTTCTCTGCATGACCATCAAAGTCAACTCTACGTATTGGTTTCTCCTTGCCCTGGCTTCTTTTCGACGTGAGCGGACGTAGCGGGTGACGGCGTTGTAGAGTTCAAGTTCTGCTTCCGTAAGCTCATAGCCGCTCGTATTGGTATAACGAGGCTTGAAAAGCGGCTTATCATTCCAGTCAACCATCTCTTCCTTGAGTCTCCTGAGAAAGAAGCGGTTTCTGGCATTGGAGATTTCCGTCGCGCCTTCGATGTAGTTAGAGACTTCATCGTGGATGCGCTTTGTCACCAGTTCGTCCTTCTGGAAAAGGTCAGGGTCCAGAATCATCAGCAACCTGCGGAACGAATCCCTTCGTCCCCGATGTGGCGTTGCAGTGAGGAAAAGCAGATGGTCGGTGCGGGAACTGAGTTCCTCAATGGCTTCGTATCGCCCGCTCTTTTCCAGCTTCGTGCCGTATTCGTAGGCGCTAAGCTTATGCGCCTCATCCACGATAACCATATCCCACTGCGTTTGCACTGCGGAATTAAGACATACTTCGTTTCGAGAAATGAAATCGATAGAAGTGATGAAAAAGCCTTCGTCGCGGGCGAACTGGCCTGGCTCTGCATCAAAGGAGGCTTTGTTAATCAGACGGAAGTTAAGCCCAAATTTATCCTGCATCTCATCCTGCCACTGACGTGTCAAGCCGCCTGGGGTGATAATGAGAACTTTATCCAGCACACCGCGGAATAGCAATTCTTTGATGAGCAATCCAGCCATTATCGTTTTTCCCGCGCCGGTGTCGTCAGCGAGCAGAAAGCGGATTCTGGGCAGAGGCAGAATATAACGGTAGACTGCCTCGATCTGATGGGGGAGTATGTCAACGGCGCTGGAATTGACGGCGAATAGCGGGTCGAACTGGTAAGCCGTCTGAATGCGCATCGCCTCAACACCCAGGAGAAAAGCCTCCGCATCGCCATCATAACTGTAATCCGACCCGCGCACCTTGACGAGTTGCGCCAGTTCATTTTCGCTTAAAGGACGGCGGATTTCACGACGTGATTGTACCCCAACCCCTTCGAGGAGGAATTTACTTCCAAAGGACTTGACTTTCCTAATCTCCACGTGTTCATCTGGCTCTAAGCCAGCTACTATGTCACCGGTGTTGAAATCAATCATTTTTATCTCCGCAGACAAAGTGATAAGTATGCACTAAACATGGTCCATGACCTATTGCTTAATCTGACTCTGCATTAATCCATCAATTTCCCTGGCGGTCATTTCATCTGTAATAAGCGTATCATAACATCTTCTGGCTGCGATAATGGCCTCTACTTTGTTTTTACCGCCAGCTATGGCGATAACTCTCTTCTCATCGCTTGCCTTCATCTGTTTCAAGCGCTCTAAAGGAATTCCAACGACGAACTCATTCAAACGACATTTTACCGGAAAAGCTTCCTTATCAGCAACTTGATATAAAATATCAAAGACGCCTCCCGCTTGCCTAAGCTCCTCTAGTGTTTCTACATTGCGCCCCAATTCGCTTAATCTTTGGCTTAAAACAGCAGCGGCAGAACTTCCATCAAAAGGGCCAATCCCTGTTACCACAACATCTACGTCTAAAAGCTGCTCGTATGTATTCAAAACACCATATTTTTCCAGTTGGTCCCTTCTTTCTTTTTCATTTTCAGCCTGGAAAATCATTGGCACTTGCAGGGGAAAACCTTCTATTCGTTCCGCTTTCGGATGAGAAAGCAATCGACAAGCGGTTCCGACAACCGTGTTAGCGCTGTGTTCCACCCTTTCAGCGCCTTGAGCGGCAGCTGCGTATTAGATGAGATTATGACAGAAGGGTGGAAACATCTTTTCGCTGGCGAATGGAGCGAAGCAGAAGCAATATTCTTGAAAGCTGTTGAGATTAAACCTGACCAAAAAGCGGCGGAACTGAACCCGAACTATGCTCAAGCGTATTACCATCAAGCGCTCTGTTTGGCAGACATAGACAAGAACGCTCAGGCAACAGCGCCAACGTCAATCAAAGTTTGGAAACGGCCGGGAAAAGTTGTGCATCCCTTTCCCAATTGGCATCGGAAAGCAGGCGCTATTCAAATCCCCCAGCCCGCTTCAATTTTTCGCACAAGGAGCGGAAAAAGACCTGCCCAACTTAATCAGAGTCAGCGCATACGAGTTTACTATAGAAGGCAAAGCCTATACAGAGCGTTTAAAAATCAGTTATTCTCGCCGCCTTCATCAATCCACTTCTTTATTTTATCTACCTGTTCATCAGCCAACTGTCCGCCAGGCGGCATACCACCTCCAGGCTCTATCCTTTTTACAATCAAACTATCTTTGGCATTTTTAGCAATAAAAGCTGGACCGCTTCTGCCGCCCTTCTTCAAATTATCGTAGGAAGTTAGCAACAACTGAGATGGAGGATTTGCGCCATGACAGCCTTGGAAATTACAACTTGCGTCAAAGATGGGTTTAATATCTTTAGCGAATGAAATCTCCGGCCCTGCTGGAGGCTCTTCACCGTTAGCTGGCGGCTGTACGCCATCGGTATCGCCTGGTATCTGTCCATTTCCACCATCTTCTGTGGTAGAATCAGAAGACACCGTTGTTTCTCCCTCATCACCACAAGCTAGAAAGATGAACAGGAGAGAGATGAGGCAGAAATATAAGAGAATAATATTTATGGGAAAACGTTTCTTGTTCATGCTGCTTCTCATAGTTATTTCCAGAATTAGATACAATTCAATTTTTTCTTCAAATAACACTATTTATGCATT
>DTYX01000944.1 GCA_012961655.1 Candidatus Poribacteria bacterium | reverse complement strand
GTGATGAGAGTGATATAGGCCCCGATGGTCTGATATTTGTCGACCCATACCAGTATACCTCAATGTATACGGAGCCAAGTGAATATATATGATGGTGATTATAATCCTGATAAGCCAGGCGCGTGGCGGCTAGGCCTTGGTTGGCCTGGTGGCGCTCCGTTTGAGCTTAAAGGTGTTCAGCTTCTCATTGCTTTCGCCGTATCACCTTACGGAGTGGCTAAATGCCCCAAACCTTGGTGGTTCGTAGTCTACTAGACTTCTATTCTTGGCTCATATAGGTAAATAGATGAAAACCTTCTTCTGTAGGGGCATTCCTTGTCCCTGTCCAAAATGGGCAGCAAGGTTTGTCCCTACTTTGACAGGCTGATAATGTTTTTAACCGCTTTCGATTTCAAGCCCGTAGTTTCCGATACAGAAACATAATTAACAACACAATGGCCGCAATGACGATAAAGGTGGCAAGTGTTGGTATCAGCCATGACAAAATAACGCCGGCGATTTTTATTGCTATTAGCGCCAAAACTAAAATTGCAAATATTATGAGAAGTCCCTTGAGAATAGACATAGAACACACCTCCGATTGGTAAATTTATATAGATAAATTATGAGAAACGGTACTACATAAAATCTTACCGCAGTTTAAGATTCCTTCAACTTCGCTTTCAATTCAGCGAGTTCAGTATCTATATCATCCTCACTTTCCAAAGCTGCGAACTGGGACTCAAGATTCAGCGATTGAATCTCCTCACCGGCTTGGGCTCGCGCTTCGGCATCTTCTATTTTACTTTGGATTTTGTCAAAAACTCCACTTGCATTAGCGGATGAGAGTCCGGCCATCGTTTCGCTAATTTTCCTTTGAGCTTCCGCTCGTCTTTTTCTGGCAATCAGTAGAGCTTTCTGTCGCCGCGCTTCCTCGATTTTTGACTCTAAGTTAGTCAAACCTTGTTTCAAAGCGTTCACGCTCTCTTTCTGCACATCCAACTGTTCTTTGAAGTTATCCGCTAATTCACTGAAAGAACGCTTACGCTTGAGGGATTCTTTGGCGCGGAGGTCATCGCCATTACGCACAAACGCTACTGCCCGCTCCTCCCATTTATTCGCAATCTCCAGATTTTCGGCGTATTGTCCCTCTAATTTGTGCTGGTCGCGGATTGCGGACGCCACCTGAATCTTCGCTTCTTTTAATTCTTGCTGCATATCCTGAATAATCTGCTCGAGCATCTTTTCAGGGTCTTCGGCTCGGTCCAGAATGTCATTAAGATTCGATTTAATTATCCGTCTGATTTTCTCAAAGATAGGCATCAGGTTCACCTCCATTATCATTTGCAGCTTTTCCTGAAAGTAGTAAAACCGTTATCACATTATTCGCTAGCGTCAAATCTCTTCATAGTCCCAGATTCCATCTTGATTGGCCAAGAACATGCCTTGGATTCATCAACAATACCAAAAGCTCTTTATAGAAATCGCTGCTGGTAGAAAGTTGGGCTCAAAATCGAGATATTTACAGATTCACCTAAACTTTATATTTCCCCAAAGTATCTTCATCCATCTCTTCAAGGACATTCTTCAAGTGGTCCTTCTCAATCTTCTTCAGTTCATCTTCGGAAAGGCCGGACTGTTTCATGACTTCCTCGGCAACATAAATTGCCGCCTCCGTCCTAATCGCCAGGGCTATTGCATCGCTAGGACGTGAATCAATCTTAAGTTCAGTGCCATTTACAGCTAAATTAATCTGCCCGTAAAAAGTTGTTTCTTGAATGCTATGAATATATACCGATGTAACTTTAGCGCCTAAACTTTCAATAATATTCTTCAACAAGTCGTGGGTCATCGGTCGGGGAAATTCCTGATTCTGTATTTTGAAGTGAATCGCTTGGGCTTCCGCTATTCCCACCCAGATAGGCAATAATCGTTTAGGACTACCTTCTTTTTCTCGCAAAAAGACAATTGGTTGAGCATTTATATCAAATGCAATCATTGCAACTTCAACTTCGTTCATTTTTCCATTTCTCCTTTGTATTTTTTCATTATTCGTTTCACACGAATAACTATAAAGAAAGCATTTACGGTTCACAACAATCAAATTTTTCCACTTCAAATTTCCTATCTACATCGTCGTAATCGATCAGAAGCACTTCATCTCCTCTCTTTGGAATTTCACTTCCCTCCTGAATTTTACAGAAGACAGTTATGCTATATCCTAATTCATCTCTAAGGCGAGCCTGGCCAAATTTAGTGGTAACTTTTCCGCTTATTACTCGGGCTGTTTTGCCTACTAGTTCCCTGATAGAGGTTGCGCCTTTCTCCGCAGTAGGAGCGACGAGCGAAATTACTCCGGCAAACAATTTCGTAAATAGGATGCTAATCACAAATGTAATGACAAGTGAAGGAATGAGTAAAGGAGCCCAGAAAATATTCAGATTACTCACAATGATATGATTTAACGTAAAGCCTGCCATTCCCCAGGTCAGAAAGAAGACCGCGATAATCATCATCAACGGAACTTCTTTGAAATGGATAAAGGACAAAATCTGAGACAAAATTGATTCATCGGGCTCGACATTTATATCATCCATATCATCATCTGCATCCAGCCCTATATCACTTATATCGGCAAAAAAATCGTGTCCACCGATATGAGAAGCAAATCCCAAAAAGTGTAGCAATGTGTAGAGGAACACGAATATAAGTGGAAGAGCATATATTAAATTATACCAGGCAAAAAATTCTTTGATAAGTTCTAACATAAGCGTTCACTCTGTACTTTTGTTCGCTATAAACCCG
>DTYX01000943.1 GCA_012961655.1 Candidatus Poribacteria bacterium | reverse complement strand
TACCCAGGAGCCGGCCCTCCGGTCAGCTCTATGGCGCGATAGAGATTGAAGCGGGTGGTAAAGTCCGGTCCGCTGCTCTCCTTGATGCTTACAAATGCGCTTAAGGGGACTGATTCACCCTTGGAATTTTTGACAAAGAACAGGTTGATCTTGTCTTCACTGAGCCTGTACTCCGGCTCTGCTTTGATATAGGCCTTATAGAGCCGACCAAAGCGGTTGAAGTCATTGACGTAGGAACCGCCAAGAAAGGCGCCCACTGTAGAATAAATATCGTTCAGTTCGTTCAGATAAGAATTCCACTGGCATCTCATATTCATTGTGGAGTAGCAGGTTCACCTGGAGCTTATCGGCTTCCATTTTCTCCATCAGTTCATCCAATTGGCGATAAGTTTTTAAAGCAGCATCTAAATTGCTCAGACGGGCGTAAACGCCAGTCAAGCGATGGAGCATCAATATCTGTCCGCGTATGTCTTCGGAGGCTTTTTCATGTTCGAACCACCTTTGGAAATATTCCAGTTGCTCTGCGTCATCTAAAAGTTCAGAATACATCGCGCAGGCGATGTGAACTGTCCCGTCCTCTTTTGCGACAACGCGGTAGTTTTCCGTCACTTTGGTTCGGCACCAATCTACATACCGTTCGTATTTCCAGCGATTGCCGTTCGAAAGTGGGAGATAATCCTCTTCAATCTGATATTCGACCAGTTGGACAGTACAACTCTCTCCCCAGTCGTCATTGTGCCGATACTTCACCAAGCCGACACCGGGTGCAAACCACATCGTCCTTGTGCCGCATATTTTCCGACGGTCGTAAGTTTTCCCTTCTTGACTGAAATCTGCATCATCGGGTTCCGGGATAACTGTCTTGACACGTAAGCAATTTTCAAATCCCCCCGGCCCCCTTTTGCAAAGGGGGAGAACGACGGGTACGACAAGCGTATCATCTACCGCCTCGATGCTTCTTGTAGCGGTCAGTTTTTCTCCGTGTCGAGTCTCTAACGTTTCCTGCCAGGAACGTCCAACCTCAACTGGCAGAAGGAGAATTTGCGTTTGTTGCCCCATAGAAGCCAGCAAGCTATCATTCCGGAACACCTCATATCCGCGCCTCATCTGATATGGCACGACCACCTCGTACCACGCTTTCCATTTGCGAGGGTCTTCATCGAGATACGTTATCGCTTCTTGAGTGCGCGTCAGACTGTAGCGATGAATGCCATAACCTGTGTGTAATTCAGGCAGGATGTCAACCCGTTCCCATCCTTCTGGGAGCAGATGGACGAGGTCTAAAACAGCGTCGCAGACGACCTGGCTTTTGGTCTCCCCCAACTTGCCGTAAATCGCGCGAGCCTTTTGCACCGGCTCAATCATGTCTCGATAGTTCCCCATGCGTGAGAGGGCAATCGCCTGCATCATCAGCCATTTAGCCTGCGCCTCTTGGTCAGAAAGCTCCGCTGATATATTCTCGATGCGCTGGAAGTTCTCCAACGCGTTTTCTGGCTCTCCAAACCACTTCAGCCACTCATCGCTCTGCCAGTTCAATACATCGACCTGCGTGCGTTTGCGCTCTTCAGTCATGTCTAAATGTTCCAGCACTTCCAATGCCTTCTCACACAGTTGCATTACTTCATCATGCGCCTCGCGTTTCCGAGCCGCTTTGGTCTGTTCAATGATTTCAGCTAAAACTTTTTCGGAGAACCGTTCATCGGGACGGCCCTGTTTCAAGGTTTCCTCAACCATAACAATCAATTCCTCCTTCAGTTGTCTCCTGCCCATCTGTAACCGACCTTTGATTGTCGTTTTGGGGATGGACAGGAAGTTGGCGATTTCATCGTAAGAGAAACCATTGATGTAGTACATCGTGACTACTTCTCCCACCAGTGTAACTATTCACAAACTTCCCCCTTCAATGATTCGAGTTTTGCCCTCAAAACTGAGATTCTACTTTTATAGTGCCAACAGAAGGAGAAAAAGGAAAATGAGAATGTTTTCGAGCCCACCCTCAACAGATATTTCAT
>DTYX01000942.1 GCA_012961655.1 Candidatus Poribacteria bacterium | reverse complement strand
GAACATAGAACTCTGTTGGATGAGATGAATGAACTTAGTCAGAAAAATCGGTTCGTTAAGACTTCCTTCTCTAAAGCGTAACTGTTTTGCACCCTCGTCAACATCCCATACTGTGCAAACGGATGCTCCAAGGGGGTCAGAAAAATCGCTATGTTTCGGCAATAATGTTTTCAGGATACCAGCATATCCTTGTGTGACATCTTCCTTAAGGGTTGTCAATTTCTCAAACTTTTGGGATATTGCCTTCCATTGTTCTAACTTCCAAGATATACGAAGCGCCATTGAATTATCTTTGACGATTTCTTGAAATTTGTTAAAAATGCCATCATTGAAAGCATTCTCAGCGGGGAAGAAGCAGCAAACGATACATATTAAGCGCCCGCGCTTTTCGTCATCTGGAGAATCATATTCGAATACTGGGCAAGCCATAAAGGAGACGTTCCCCAACATGAAATCCCCCATTGCCAACGCTCCACGTAGGTCGGCATACGTATTCCCTATGTTGACGGGTTTGCCAATGCGAGCGAGATATCCTACCGTTCCCATACCGAAAGGGACAAACATTTCTGTTTTAATTTCTGCCATGGTTTCTTTTGGAACAACCTTTGATTGAATCGCTTCATAATATATCCCATTGTAAGCCTCGCTCAACCTAAAAACACTGTAGGATATGAAATTCAAAATCACAGAATTTTGATTTTGGAGCTGGTCTGCAAGCCAATCTTTGCAGATGTTGTAAGAAAAATTTCCATTCGCCCCATTTCTAATCCCCTCTATCACTGGAGAAGCGGTTTTGGACCTTTTTTCCCTACATCTGAATAACCATCGCACTACTCTTTCCCTATCCTTCCCAACTTTCTTGATGAAATATTCGATGATTTCTGAATGATTTTCGAGCCAACTCCTCATCTGCCTTGAGATCTCGTCGAGAACCTGCTCAAAAGCAGTTCTGCTTTCTACGTCTGCGCTGGGTACATTCATTGGAATTCTCCTCCTTTCGTTCGTCTTTGTGGAAAGCACAACCATAATATAACAAAGATAGTAAAACCTGCCAACAGAAAATTTTTCTGGTTGCTTTCCTTAGCCGATAGTCAGAATATCTCCGCGTTTTCTGTATTCCTTTTCGGCTATCTCCTTCTCTAAACCCGGAATGACAGGGAGTTGCGCGGTTCGGTTGTCATACAAGATTTTTTGTTCATTTAATGTAAAGTAGAAAATCTCCGTTTCAGGTTCAGCGCTTTCCAAAAAAGTACGAAATTGTCGGAGTTCCTTTTTGCTTCTTTGGAATCGCTCAAAATGTTTCTCAATCACTTGTTGGCTGTCGATATCATCTTGCACTGCTCCTATCGCCTCGTCAACATATAACGCAAGCGCATCTCGGACAAGGAAAACCAATTTCCAAAAAGTAACTCCATCGATGAGCTGATTCGTATGCAACTCGATAATCGCTGCGACGAGTTCTTCATTACTTTCTCGGCATGTTGACAAAATCTCCCATAATTTAGCCGCCTGCAAATCGCTGAACTCGTAATCATAGATTTTATCGAACTGTGATTCCGTCAGAGATTCCAAGTCATATCTCAATTGACGGTTAGAAAGGTAGGACTGACGTGAGAAACCGCGGCTACCCTCACTTTGTCTCATCTCTCTCTCTAGAGAAGTGCCTTTAAACAGCTTCAGCCGCGCCAACGGGACTGTAACATGTCGATATCCGATTTGACGGATGGCTTCTTGGTTTGCCTTAAATTCTTCAAATGTGGTTTCCGGTGAGAACACTATCGTTCCAAGAGTATAATCTATGCCTAAGTCTTCCAGAATGTCAATAGCCCGTTCATTATCCCCTACCGTGCAATTTTTATTAAAAGAATCCAATTGATTTTGTACAAAGGATTCCACTCCCATGTAGACGCTTCTCAATCCTGCCTCAAAAAGAGGTTCAAATAGCTCTTCTTCCACCCGGTCTGCTCGACAGGCAATCTCAAAGCGAAAGTTTAGTCTTCGTTTTAAAATCTCCTCTGCAATCCGTTGGGCATGGGTTTTGCCATTTTTCTTATGCCCTATAAATTCGTCCACGGCAAACCAGATATAATCGATGCTATGCTCTTTAGCAATTTCACTGTTTAAGAGCAATTCGATTTCATCTACAATGTTCTCAGGGGAACGCTCGCGCCATTTCGCTCCATCGCTGAGTCCGTAAAAACTAATGATACTACAGAAGGAACAATTCATATAACATCCCCGACTGGGACTGACGCTAATCACAGGATTGCCTGCTTTTATTAAATCGGGAAGAGTATCGCGAGATGGGAAGGGTAATTCATCCAAATCGTGAATTAGAGGGCGCATCGGATTGGTGATAATTTTGCCGTCTTCCAAATACGCGATATTTTGAATCCGCCGCCAATCCTGAGAATTTTCTATCTTCTTTGCCAATTCCAAGAAAGCATACTCAGCTTCGCCTCTCACGATAGAATCAAAGCCTGAGTAATGAGTGAACAGTTCCTTATAAAGAAAGGTGGGAAAATAGCCGCCTAAAGCGATATGCGTTCTTGCGCCGTGCGAACGCAAGAGCGATATCACTTGCATCGTACATTCAAGGTTTGTACTAAAAATCGTGAACCCGATTAACCCATACTCCTCTTGTAATATCTTTTCCACCGTCTCCTTGGCGCTGAATCCGAGCAAATGGGCATCGAGAATCATCACCTCGTAGCCATGTTGTCTTAGCACGGAGGCAAGATATCCCAAACCCAAATGCTCTAATTTAGGATGGCTCAACTCATTGCCAATAGAAGATTTACAGTGAACCAATAAGATTTTCACTTCAAACACCCTGAATTTTCAAAATCTCACGATTATTCTATCAAAGCCAGCGACGATAGCTTTGTCAAGAAGTCGATAACATCGGATTTCACTTGTTCTACCTCAGCATCATATTCTTCACAGACTTTGTTAGCAATCTCCTCCGCATCCCGTTTGCCATTAAGAAGTCGCCAGATAGTCGCACCCACCTCATCTAACTGATACGGTTCCCGCATTTGGGTATTGACAAGATAGGCATTTCCATCGACGATTTTCCAAACTACATCTTTTCCTCTAATAAACATAGCCTTTTCGATATTATTGTTCATTTTCATCACCCCTAAAGGCTAAAACTGACGACGAATATACCCTCATTGTGAAGGATAGCCAAATTTGGATACAATCCGATTATCCCTCAAAAAGAGAATTGGTATTAAATGCTTTTTGCCTTGATACCTGTTAATAGATACGCGCTACTGCAAAAATCGCTTATATCTGATTAGTGACTTTAACCACTGGTTTAAAGTCTTCGCCAAAAATCTTCCTGATGTCTTCTTTATTTAACTTTTTTATGTTCGGTCGTCGGTACTGTTTCTTTGTCATTTTTTATACCTCCTAGAAGTCTCAAACTCTCACATTGTCTATGCACTACGTCAAGACCCAAGATAAAAAAAATTATTAATGCTTACTCTGAGACAATTTTTTTTCCAAAAATAATTTTAGTGCTGTTTTAGCTATCCCCCTGGGTGTTCTTATTCCAGTTTCCCATTTAGATATTGTACTCAAGGACACGTCGAGTTCACGCGCTAATGCCTCTTGGCTAAGTCCTAACAATGTTCTTATAGCCTTTATTTCTTGAGCGGTCACACAACCACCACCTTGCATAATTATAGAAATATCTGCGCAATTAGCCATTTTTAAACCCCTGATTTCATCGGCTGCCCGATATCCACAATCTCCCCGTTGATAAAATTCAATAACTTTTCCAACTCAATCTCAAACAGGGAGTTCGTAGTTCCACCAGCAGGATAAACTATCTGATTTCTAAACAAACTCTTATCCACATAGATTTTGACGGGCTTTGAATGCGCCACGGGCGGCACAGCACCTACCACAAAACCGGTATTCGATAAAACGAATTCTGGTTTCGCCAACTTAACCTTCTTTACTCCGACAACTTCTCTCAGTCTGTTTACATTAACATTTCTATCGCCGGATATTAGAACCAATATCGCTTTTCCAACGGCGTCAAAAACTATCGCTTTTGCGATTTGAGAAAGCTTGATTCCGAAAACCTTAGACGCTGATGTGGAATCATGAGTGCTCTGGTCAGAAACGAGCGTTTTGACCTCGATGCCCCTTTCCCTCAAATAACCAACGACTTTTTCTAAACCTTCCATGACTATTTGTCGCTTCCTAAATATATATGTCTTAACTCTTCGCTTTTAGAAAGATTACCATAGATTTCGGAAATCTCTTCTTTGGTAAATTCGCGAGGACTTTCGCCGATTTCGTAAGCGTAAGCGCGGTCGGCTATACTTAAAGCCATACTCACATTTTGCTCTACTAAAAGTATACTTGTTCCATTACTGTTAATCTTTTTAATAAGGTCGGCAACTTGAGCGACAATCTGAGGAGATAATCCTAAAGATGGTTCATCTAAAAGCAATAAATCAGGATTTAGCATCAGGCCGCGTCCAATAGCCAACATCTGCAATTCTCCGCCGCTCAATGTGCCGCTGATAGCTTTTCGGCGCTCCTTAAGCGGAGGAAATAGCTGATAAACTTCTTCCATCCGATGTTTTATTAGTTTCTTATTCTTGATTGTATAGCCTCCAAGTTCCAGATTTTCTTCCACGGTCATCGGGCGGAAAATCCTTCTTCCCTGTAAAACATAAGCCATCTTTTTCCGTCCATTCGCTTTTATCAAAGCTGCCGGGTCACTGCGGGTGATATTTTTTCCGTCGAAAAAAATAGACCCTCCGGTGGGTTTCAACAACCCAAAGATGCACTTAAGGGTGGTAGATTTTCCTGACCCATTTTCCCCAATAATCGCAACAATCTCACCCTCATCCACGTCAAGATTTACACCGTAAAGGACTTGAAGGTCTCCATAATGAGCGACTAAATCCCTAACTTCAAGCAGCATGCGAAGCGCCTCCAAGAAGATATGCCTCAATGACTTTGGAGTTCTTTTGAATCTCTTGAGGAGGTCCTTCTGCGATTTTTTCCCCATGATTTAGCACCACGATATTCTCCGAGATGCTCATCACAACATCCATATTATGTTCTATAAAAAAGATGGTACGATTAAAATCGTCCCGAATGCTCTTAATCAACCCAATAACTTGGCCTATCATTTTGGGATGTACTCCTGCTACTGGTTCATCCAATAGAAGCAATTTCCCTTCGGTGGCGATAGTTCGAGTGATTTCCAACAATTTTCGCTGCCCATACGATAATTCACTCGCTTTCTGCTCTGCTTTCTCCGCCAAACGCACATATTCCAACAATTCCATCGCTTTCTTCCGATGAACCTTCTCTTCCCTTTTGAATGCAAAACGCCTGAAAAAAGCAGAGAATATGTCATGTCCAAGGTTGTATTTGATAGCCACTAAAACGTTATCCAGAACAGACATCTCCTCAAAGAGCTTCAGCTCCTGAAACGTTCTTGAAACCCCTCTACCGATGTTCGATATTTGATACGGCTTAAGTCCATTGACGGCTATGCCATCAATATAAACAGCTCCCGCATCTGCCTTATGAAAGCCTGTGATGATATTAAACAAAGTGGTTTTGCCAGCGCCATTAGGCCCGATTAGAGCAGAGATT
>DTYX01000941.1 GCA_012961655.1 Candidatus Poribacteria bacterium | reverse complement strand
CGCTCTTCCGATCTAATATCCCATGAAATAATTTGGGATATTTTCCCGCGTGGGGAATTTCTACTGTTCTCTTTAGATTTTCATATTGACTGCAAATCCCCAAAAAGCTATACTTAGACATACGATAAAACGTCCTTTTAAACTCTTTATAATCCATAAAAAGGAGGGTGGTTACGTTGAAAGATATGACATATTTCGAACCCAGGACCATTGCTGAAGCTTGCATGTTGCTAGATGAATATGAGGATGCGAAAATTATCGCCGGCGGTCAAAGTCTGATTCCGTTACTGAAGCAGAGATTGATAGAACCTGAGTGTCTAATCAACATCAAGGAAATCTCAGAGTTGGACTACATAGAATACGATGAAGATCTTGGCTTGCGGATAGGCGCGCTGACCACTCACCGCCAGATTGAAAAATCACCGGTGATTGAAAGTCAGTGCAACGTTCTTTCCGAGATGGCAAAGGTACTAGGAGATGTGCAAGTTCGTAATGTCGGCACCATAGGTGGAAGTTTATGTCACGCCGACTCTGTTGCTGACCCAGCCGCGGCGTTGATGGGCTTGGGCGCTAATGTCAAAGCGGTCGACTCAAATGGAAGTAGAATTATCCCGATTGATGAATTTTTCACAGACTATTTTGAGACAACGCTTCAACCGGATGAGTTGCTCACTGAGATTCAGATTCCCAATCCCAAAGGTCGCTTCGGCGGCGCTTTTAAAAAATATTCAGTTTATGAAAGAGATTTAGCCGTCGTGAATGTTGCTGTCGGAATAACCTTAGCGGCAGGCAACGGTATCATAAGCGATGTTAAAATCGCGCTGGGCGCTGTCGCGTCAACTCCTATCAGAGCTAAAATGGCGGAAGAAAAACTTCTCTCGAAATCCGTTGACACCGAAGCGATTGTAGAGGCTGCCGCCGCGGCGTCTGAAGAATCTCAACCCGTCTCAGATATTAACTTTTCTGCGGACCACAAACGCGAACTTGTATCTGTCTTGACGCGACAAGCTCTGGAAACTGCATTAGAACGGGCGAAACGATAGATTGAATTTCTCGGAACTGCTCCCTCTACTTTGCCGTTCAATTCCCCAAATACCTGGAACTGGAAGGATGGAAGGAAGGGAAGGAGAACGCAAATACACGGTTTTAAGTTCACTCTTTCGCACTTCGCCTTTCGAGAGGAGGAAAATATGGACTATGAACTTAATTTGACGGTAAACGGCGAATATTATCAGTTGACTCTACCGCCGTACAGAACCTTGCTGGAAATTCTCAGGGAGGATTTAGGATTGACGGGCGCCAAATCAGGATGCTCGACCGGCAAATGCGGCGCATGCACTGTCATCCTCGATGGGAAAAGCGTCAAATCCTGTTTGATTTTAGCCCTGCAAGCGAATGGCAAGGAAGTTTTGACGATTGAAGGTTTGGCGGATGGTGATAAATTGCATCCGTTGCAGAAAGCATTCATAGAACATGGCGCTATGCAGTGCGGTTATTGTACTCCAGGAATGATTTTGTCGGCAAAAGCTCTGTTGGATGAAAATCCCCATCCCACGGAGGATGAGATAAGGGATGCTTTAGTCGGCAATATCTGTCGATGCACGGGTTATGTAAAAATCGTGAAAGCAATTTCATCCGTTGTCATTTGAAAGCGGATTAGTAGGGCCAGGAGATATTGGGTATTATATGGTATCGGAAACTTTATGACGCTTGGACAGCTTCGGGTAGTCCTGAATTATCAGAATACCAAATCACAGTTAATTTGGATAGAAAATTGGCTAAAGAAGCACAACCTTTCCGTCTTTTGCGCCGTCATTGCGCGGACATTCTTATTAACTATTGAATTGTATGCCGTTTCGGGTCTATCGCTATTACTCTGTCAAAACATTCATCACTCATCACGTTTCATACTTCACTCATAGTTTAATAATGTTAGAAATCAAGTGGACAATCCACTTAGGAGGTGTATGATATGGAAAAACAGTATGCAGTTATAGGCAAAAGGACTCCCCAGGTAGATGGCATAGAAAAAGTTACCGGGAGAGCAAAATTTACAGTCGATTTGATGTTGCCAAACATGCTACACGGCAAGATTAAACGCAGTACATATCCCCACGCCAAGATTAAATCCATTGACACCAGCAAAGCAGAGGCGCTTTACGGCGTGCGGGCCGTTGTGACTGGCATGGACTTTCCAGAGCGGAAATTGCCCGGTTGTCTCTGCGACGGATATCCCGTCGCCAGAGACAGAGTGCTGTATGTTGGCGAACCAGTCGCAGCGGTCGCGGCTGATACCTTAGAGATAGCCGAAGAGGCCGTAGAGTTGATTGAGGTCGAATATGAAGAATTGCCCGCTGTATTTGACCCTGAAGAAGCCATAAAACCGGACCCGCTGGTGGTACTACATGAGGAATTGGACAGCTACGAAAGAATGATGCCTATTGGGAAGATGGATGTTAAGCGACCGAACGTTTTTAACCTGTACAAAATCCGTTGTGGCGATGTCGAAAAAGGATTTCAGGAATCGGACCTTGTCGTGGAAGGTCGGTATTCGACGGCGTATATTCAAAACGCGCCGTTGGAACCGCACGCATCTGTCGCTCAGGTGGAAGCCGACGGGCGGATAACGGTTTGGACGTCTAGTCAATATCCTTATGGTATAAGAAAACAGATCTGTGGGTATTTCGATTTCCCCTCCCATAAAGTCAGGGTCATCATTCCGCATGTGGGAGGCGCCTTTGGAGGCAAATCCGACCTGCGGGCGGAGCATTTTTGTATAGTCTTATCGCAAAAAACGGGAAGAGCTGTGAAAATCGTCTTTACGAGAGCGGAGGAATTTACTGCAGCATCGGTCAGAGGACCTTACATTATTGACATAAAGGAAGGCGTGACCAGAGATGGCAAAATTTTGGCGCGTGAGGTCAATGCCATCTTTCACGGCGGAGCCTATTCTGAGATAGGATTCTTTAAGCCCTCTTTTGGGAGCAACGTTATCGTCGGCTCATATAAAATTCCGAACTTAAAATCCGATGTTTACGGGGTTTACACGAACCACCTCGTCTCAGGAGCGTATCGAGCTTTCGGCTGCCCTGAACTTGCCTGGGGAATCGAGAGCCATATGGATATAGTGGCTGAAAAACTCGGCATGGATGCGGTGGAATTCAGATTGAAAAACGTCATTGAGGAAGGCGATAAAAACGCGGCGGGTGAGATAATGCACAGCGTTGGCGCCAAAGAGTGTTTGCTCAAGGTCGCAGAAGCGATAAGTTGGTCCCGCGAATCGGAATTCCGCAAAGCGGAAGATGAAAAACTTCCCCCTTTGCAAAAGGGGGCGGGGGGACTTGCAGACGAAAGCAGTCCATGGAAGCGCGGAAAAGGAATTGCTCTGGGAAGCAAATATAGCTTCGCCCCCACTGGCTCTTCCGTCATCGTAAAAGTGCACCATGATGGCATCGAATTGCGCACCAGCGCCGTTGATTTAGGTCAGGGGTCGAATACTGTGTTAGCGCAAATCGTCGGGGAGGAGTTCGGCATTCCCGCCGATGAAGTTTTGCTGATTCTAACTGATACAGATATCACACCGCCAGACCACCAGGCTGGCTCCAGCCGACAGACTTATATCGTCGGAAACTCCACTCGTCTGGCTTGCCTTGACGCCAAACGTCAGCTATTTGAAAAAGCTTCGGAGAAGATAGGGGTTGCGCCTGATAGATTGGCAACGAAAAATTACAAAATATTCGTCAAAGATTCGCCTGATAAGTCTATCAACATCAGCGATTTATTCGATGACCTGTTTTTCGTCGGCCCGTATCAACGGGAAGGCGCGGAAATCTTGGGAAAAGCGACTTTCAATCAGGACGTTTCCGATTATGACCCGGATACTGGGCAGGGTGAAAGACGAGTCTCTTTTTACTCCCACGGCGCTCAAGCCGCAGAAGTTGAAGTAAACGTTGAGACGGGAAAAGTGAAGATAGTCAAATTCGTCAGCGCGATGGACGTGGGCAAAGCCATCAACCCGATGGGAGTTGAGGGGCAGATGGAAGGCGGAGTGCATATGGGCATCTCCAATGCTTTATACGAACATCTGGTCATAGATAACGGGCAGGTGGTCAATCCCAACTTCATGGATTACAAAATTCCGAACATACTTGAGCTGCCGCATGTCAAAGAGATTCAATCGCTAATCGTAGAAGCGCATCACAGAGATGGCCCTTACGGCGCAAAAGGGGCGGGCGAAGTCGTACTTGTCCCCACGGCGCCGGCCATCGCTAATGCCATTTATAATGCTGTCGGTGTCAGAATTAAAGATATGCCGATAACAGCAGAAAAGATTTTAAACGCATTAAAGGAGAAGTGAAGCGTGATGCGTGATGCGTGATGATGTAGTTCATGTTTCACGTTTCACGTTTTATGCTATGATAATAGAAGGAAGATTTACCGTACCAATATCCATCGAATCCGCTTGGGATTTCTTCATGAATATCGAATCCCTAGCGCGCTGTATGCCCGGCTTAAAACAGGTGGAAGCTATTGATGACAAAAGATATCGCTGCACTATCGAAACGAAGGTCGCCTACCTAAAATTTAATTTCAACGGTGATTTCGTCATAACTAGCGAAGACCCGCCGATGCTAGTAAAATCAGTGCTCAAAGGCGAAGATCGAAAATTTTTTAGCGCGCTGAAATCGGAAAATCTTATGGAGTTGGAAGCCATCTATGAAGATGTAACCATGGTGAATTATAAAATCGATGTAAACATCTTTGGTAGGCTGGGTACATTCGGACAACGCATAATCAGAGGTAAAGCGGAACAGCTAGCGCAAGAATTTATTCGCAATGTTCAGTCCGCTATCAGTTCAAAAACGCCCACGGCGGGACAATAGAAGTTGAAACTTCACTTCAATTAGCCAGCACGCTGACACCCGGTGAGATGCCCGTACCCCCATTGACTGGGCTTTTCCGAGGTACATGGTCATACGGCAATGTGCCGCCTGAGTTAGAATAGGATTAGCCGTCGTGCGAATGGATTGTTGGATAATTATGACCACTCCTATTACAGATGTGATTTTCAAAGCACTGGCATCCGTTATACCTGACCGTATTCCAGCCGGCACTAAAGCTATGATGTGTCAGGTGGCATTCGGCAGCGTCGACCCTCGCACTAGCGAACTTTACGCTTTCTACGAGACCATAGCTGGCGGCCACGGAGGTCGGGCTACGAGCGATGGCTCTGACGCGGTGCAGACCCATGGACAGAACACTGAAAATGCGCCGAGAATCGGGGGGACTTATACCGAAATTCCCCATGAGAAGGGATTAAGATGTAACTCAAGCGGATTGCTAACAAGATG
>DTYX01000940.1 GCA_012961655.1 Candidatus Poribacteria bacterium | reverse complement strand
ACCCAAAATAGATTTGTGAAACCTGCACTAATATGATATAATTTTTGCAAAAGTATGTTTCAAGAGGTAAATAATGAATTCCTTTGAGCATGTAAATGTCGATACGGTAGAAGATGCAATTTCGTCTCTCGACGCCGATTGGAAGGCTAGAATCATCGCAGGGGGAACAGACCTTTTGGGTGAGATGAAGAGGGAAATTATCAGCCCCAAGAGGTTGGTCAACCTGAAAACTATAAAAGATTCTTCTTACATTCGATATTCCGAAGAAGAAGGCTTAAAAATAGGCGCGTTGACGACTTTGAGCGATATTGAAAGCAGTGAGATTGTCCTCGAAAAGTTCAGCCTTCTTAGTCAAGCAGTAAGTCAGGTGGGAACTCCACAACTCAGAAACATGGGCACAATCGGAGGCAACATCTGTCAAAGGCCGAGATGTTGGTACTACAGAAACCCACACTATCCATGCCTTCGCAAGGGAGGCAGAAGATGTTATGCGGCAGCCGGTGAAAACAGGTATCATGCCATATTGGGCGGTGGTCCATGTTTTATCGTCCACCCCTCAGATGTAGCGCCAGCGTTGATAGCACTTGGTGCTTCGTTGGAGATAGCCAATCCTGAAGGTAGAAGAGTAATTCCCATGGAAGAATTCTTCGTTGGCCCCAAAATTGACCCTTACAGGGAAAATATCCTGAAATCCAACGAAATCATCACCGAAATTCGAGTGCCAAGTCCGAGAGAAAATTCCCGCGGAATATATTTTAAGGCGATGGAGAGAAAAGCGTGGGATTTTGCCACCGTTAGTGTAGCTTCTCAAATCACCTTTGATGATGGCATTGTCAGCAGCGCGCGGATAGTTCTGGGCGGTGTAGCGCCTATCCCCTGCAGAACACCGGATGCTGAAGCGGTTGTTCAAGGTAAAGCAGTTGACGAAAAGACAGCCGAACAAGCCGCCGAAATTGCTCTTGCCAATAGCCGTCCACTTAGGGATAACGCTTACAAAATTGAGCTTACAAAAGCGTTAGTCAAGAGAGCTTTATTGAACTGTTAAACGCTTGGTGTGAATTAACACGAGGAAATCGTGTAGAGCCTGCCCTGAGCGAAGCCGAAGGGAAGGAAGGAGGAATTCAATGCAAACATTAACAATCCGGTTCATAGAATTGAGGAAATCAATCCCGATAATCCGCTGCAATATCGCTACGATGGCGAATGACGGAACATCACCGTAGAGACCGTCGAAATTAAAGTCAAAACCGAAAGCGGCTTTGACACTATCAAGCGCGAAATTCATCGCACGCATCATGGCCCCATCGTCGAGAGACGCGGAAGCAAAGCCTACGCTTTCAAACTCGCCCAAGAGAATGAGATTCATTAGAATTTCTTTGACTTTTGGCTTGTGGCATGTTATCCTTGTCTTCGTTCATAGAAGTTAGTACTCAGGATTAGGCGTAATTCAAAATACAATGGAGGTATGATATGAAGTTTGACAACCGTGAGGATATCATTCAGATTACCCCGCTCTGGGAAGGAGAACGTTTTCCCAACGGGCGACCCAAAGTGCCGACGGACATCCTGCGTCGGATGAAGAAGGTTACTCTGGAAGAGGCATGGGGACCTCTTTGGGGAAAGGGTTATCGCTATCAGTTCCAAGGTGATTTCAAAATGATACACCCCAAGAAGAAAATGGTGGGTCGTGCGGTGACTGCTGTTATGGTACCTATGCGTCCTGACTTGCATGACTACCTGCTGAAATACGGGCAGCAGCAAGAAGGGAGGCGTGGCTTCTTCAATGCATGGGTCGTAGATTCGCTGCAGGAGGATGACATCCTGGTGGTTGATTTGTTCGACAAGATTTACCAGGGAACTTACGTCGGCGGAAACCTATCAACAGCAGTGGCTGCGCGCACTAAGCGGGGCGGTTCGGTAATCTGGGGTGGAATTCGCGATGTCGAGCAAGTGATGGAGATTACCTCAATCCAGACCTTCTATCGCGGGAGCGACCCCACCGGAATTGGGGATGTGACAATGGTGGGAATGAATGTCCCATGCCGTATTGGAAATGCCACCTGTATGCCCGGTGACGTCGTGTTGGGAACGCCCGCTGGTGTTCTATTCATCCCGCCGCACCTGGCAGAAACCTGCGTCGTCAGAGCCGAGAAGTCGCATGTGCGCGATGTCTTCGGCTTCATCCGGCTTGATGAGAAAAAGTATACTACGGCACAGATTGACGGACGGTGGACGTTGGCTATCTGGGAGGATTTTGTCGATTGGTTCAATACGTCTTCCCCAGAAGAATATCGCCATTTGAACTGGGACAAAGAATTGGAAACCGCGCGTGCTACAGAAAGCGAAAAGCCATCGACAGAGGTGCGTCTGTGAATGGGTGAACTACAACACCCGATTGCTTTCGCGTTTCGGGCTACGAAGTGCAACAAAATCAAAAACTTTTTCCGATACTCAAGTTTTTGACGCAATAAGTCGCTTCAGGTAGGGAATTTCATGACGGGCTATTTCGATGGTATCGCGGTAAGATGCGTGCTCAATCGAAATATAGCCGTCAAAGCCGTGACCGCGCAAAATATCAAGATATTTGGGGAAATCCACATCCCCGCTGTCGAGGTAGGTAAATTTGCCCCAACCACCTCTCCAGTTATGCGCATGAAGATGTTGAACATACGCGCCCAATCTTCGAGCGCTATCAAGCGCATCTTCCCCACGCAGCGGCGGCTGGAGGTTGACGATGACATTTTTACGGTCAACACCTTCTAAAATACGGAGCGTAGCCTCAGAAGTATCATAGAGTTGTCCGTCGCCAGCATGTACCTCCATAGTACATAAGATATCCTTCTCCGCCGCCATATCCGCCACGGTTTGGATGCCCTTGATAGCCCGTTCCCAATGCACCGGCTCCGCTTCATCGCTGGTTTTGAAACTGCCCATCTTGCTTGTGAATGTACGAATGCGTTTGCAGTCCAAAGCAGATGCATAATCCAAAAATGTCTCCGCCAATTTCACCGACTCGCTAAAACTTTCCTCCGATGTCGTAAAATCCATGTAAGGATTCAAAGCAGCAACTTCAAAACTATAGGGTTCAATCTTCTCGACAACCCCCTTCAGACCAATAGCCTCAAAAGCTTGTTGCCAGATCTCCACTCCGTCGCAGTCAATCTCATCTAGAACTTTGAGCAATTCTGGTCTCTCAATTACCCACGTTCCGTGTAAACAAAATCCTGCTTTCATTTTCGTCTCCTTTTGCTTTATCATATCAATTCTTATTTTTTAGAATACCATTTTGAGGAACTCTTGTCAACTAGCTATGTATTGCCCTACAAATTCTCAAAGGTGATAGCGGCATTT
>DTYX01000939.1 GCA_012961655.1 Candidatus Poribacteria bacterium | reverse complement strand
AAGCAAGATTTATTTAACAGTGCACTGCGAACCCTGATTTACTAATTGACAAAGTAGTATTAGACCAACAGATTAATTCGTCAACAGAGCCTAGATGCTCAGAACTTACTATAGAGGAATTCAACATGAAAAATTTAGTTTCGACAACCATTTTCACAATAATTGCTTTACTATTAGCTAGCTGTGGCACTCAGCAAAGCTGGCAGAAAGTTTTGATGGAAAACCCTGATGAAATTGATAAACGTTTGGTGAATTATGCGCTTTCAGAGAATGGGACGGTAATTTTGGTATCCGAGGATAACCCGAATCATCCTGTTTCGACATTGAACAACGGAATTATCTCCTCTGAGGATTGGGATAATGGCGAAGGATGGGAATCTCACTTCGATGGTCGTTATGATTTAGGAAGATATTTCGAATATGGGAGCAACGCTTGGGCTGCAGCAATGGCTTTTGAAGCGCGCGAAAGAGAAAGGATGCTGTCAGGTGATAGAAGCACACGTACTCAGGTCAATCCAGAAGATTTCGAGGAAGAAGATGATAATTGGCGTGGACTGCGCGGTAATTCCGCTTTCGGCGGAAGAATATATTCGTCTATGGGCTGGGTGGTATTTGAATTTCCCGAAGAGAAGCTGGTCAACCGAGTTATAGTTTATACCATAGATTCGGAGAAATATCCCGCTAAAAAATACGGTGTCAACCATCTTCGGCTTCAGTATTGGACTCCTCAGGCAAAAGGCTGGCAAAATGTCGAACGGTTCGGCAAAGGCAAAGGACAACAATTCGATAGCATTCGCGATATAAGAACCGGTAAGATTACATTCCGATTTAAACCTGTCAGGACATCAAAAATTAGATTGGTTATATTGTGGACGAACGATAGTAAACGGTATAAATTTGGTTACTTTCGATATGCACGCGGGACTATTCGCCTGGTCGAGGTGGAAATTTATGGGACTGAAAGTAAGGAAGAGGCCGGCGCAATTGCTTCTGCTGATGAGTTGGAACTTTCTCAATTGCTGGAAGAGACAAAAACTGATGAATCTTCAGAGCGCGTTCCCACTTTGGAAGATGTTCAAACGAATGCGGTTGAAGCGACGATACGCAGTTATGAGCGCGCGTATCGAAATAAAGACTTAAAGAATTTGATGTCAACTATTTCCGCAGAATATTTTCGAGACGGCGAAACTTATCAACAACTTGAATCCAAAATGCAAAACCTCTTCCATGGCTACGAAGACATTGATTTTACACTTCAGGGATTAAGAGTTGAACGGACCGAGCAAGATGCAGAAGTGGAAGCGAATTATTATCTCAAACTCTACAGCGATGGAGTTCAGGATAGTGCCTATTCTGGTAAGTTATTTTTTAACTTGTCAAATACCAATGGAATGTGGAAAATTACTCAAATTAGCACGAAAAGATGGTAGTATGGAAAGGTAATGTGATGCTTAATCCAGATGAGAACTCGGATAACATTCAGATTGCAGAAGAGGAACTTAAACCTGTTTTGCTTGAAATGCTGCATGGCAAAATTAATGACATCGAGATTTTGCTGTGAACAATCTTACAGATGTCTCCACACAACAAAAACATGAAACGATATTTTTTATTACCGAAAAAGAGCGAGAAGTTGCTCTGCTTTTTACTATCTCGTTTTCTCGTTTTCTCGTTTTCTCATTTTCATGCCTTACTTTGTACGATTGTGATTGGCATATTTTGTTTTTTGCCGATGGGTTGTCACCGTCTAGGCGGCGTGCAGATTGGAGAATCACTTTCAGAAAGCGACCGGGTCACTCTCAAGAACATTATATCGGAACTCAGAGCGCGGTATGATATGATAGAAACATTGGAAACACAGATGAACGTCAAAATTGAAACGAAAAACGATAAACAAGAAGTCAGGGAATATCTGTGGTATAAGCGACCTGATAAATTGAAAATATATGCTTTAGGCGCGTTTAATGAGCCGAAAGTCGTCGTGTTGGCGGTGGAAAAATCTTTCACCATGTTTTTCATACAGGAAAAAAGAGCTATTAAAGCTCAACTGACCGACGAAGTCCTGACAAAAATATTCAATCTGGATATGCGCGTTTCAGACGTCCGCAACGCAATATTTGCAAATCCTTTTTTAGATGGCAATACAAAGAACATTCAACTTACCCATTCAGGCGATGAGTATTTAATTCAAAGGCCGTCTTTGCATGAAAATTATACCGAAGAAATAACAATAAATTGGATTAAAGATGTTGAAGTTGTTGTGACAAATTGGAAGATTCTGGATTCTGAAGGAGATACCATCCAAAATACCGCGTTCGACGATTATCGTGAAGTTGGAGGCATTCTTCGACCGCTTAAAGTAGCAATTCACCGTCCAAATGAAGGGACGGCAATCTCTTTTAATTCTGTTCAACCTAAGATAAACTCCGAATTCAAGGATGATGTATTTCGCTTAGAATTTCCTCAAGGTACTGAGATTCAAACCCTGCAGTAATGGTATGAAACGTGAGGAGAGAATACCTTTCACGTATCACGCATCACGTTTTATGTCCTCAGAGGTAAATCTATGCAAAAGTTACGAATAAAAACTCGTGCGAAGATTAATCTGTTTCTAAATGTGCTTTACAAGCGTCCCGATGGCTATCATGAAATTGAAACGGTGTTTCAGTCCATAGGATTGGCCGATGACATTATATTGAGAAAACTTTCAAGGGGTATCGAAATAAAATGTGACCATCCTCAAGTTCCATCGGATGAATCCAATTTAGCGTATAGAGCCGCTGAACTTTTTTTTAAAATATCAAAGCTTTCGGAAGGGGTAGAGATTACAATAGAGAAGAGGATTCCCGTAGCCGCTGGTCTCGGCGGAGGGAGCGCGGACGCCGCTGGCGTTTTGGTTGGATTAAATCGACTTTTTGAGTTAGGATATGAACGTGAGCAATTGATGCGACTTGGCGCCAAACTCGGCGCTGATGTTCCTTTCTGCATTTTGGGCGGTACGGCATTGGGACGAGGCATCGGAGAAATTTTGACACCTTTACCTCCGCTTGGAAAAATTTGGTTGGTCATTGTGAATCCTGGATTTACGGTCTCAACAGCATCGGTTTATCAAAATTTACCCGCATGTATATCCAATTTTGTTCACACCAACTCACAAAATAAAAATTTTGGGTTGACTAAATGTCCAAAAAATGTTAATATTTTAATTCAGCACATTCGAGCAGATAATTTGCCCAAGATTTGTCCTGAGATGTTTAATGCCCTTGAAACGGTGGTGGTGAATAGATATCCAGTTACTAGGAGATTGAAAAATCAGTTGAAAGAGTTTGGAGCACTAAGTACTCTCATGAGTGGAAGTGGCCCCACGGTTTTTGCTTTGATGCCTGACGAATTTCATGCCAAATCTGCAGCGGGAAAATTATCGGCTGAAACACCCTTTTGTATCGCTACAACGACAAGTCCTGTGGGTGTTACTATACTTTGATGGGCGGTGGCCAAGCGGTAAGGCACGGGCCTTTGGAGCCTGTATGCGTAGGTTCAAATCCTACCCGCCCAGTTTTCTGAAATTTTCAAAAACAGATCTTTTTTGTTCTAGTCAATAGTAAAATTCTGAATATTAGGGATATACGGTAAAATTTCTGAATATCAGAAATATACGGCGTTTTTGCCGTATAACAAGAGTTAGGCGAAATTGTAGACTATTGAGTTTTGTATAAGTAATGGATACGAAGGTTTACCTCGACAGCCTGTATTTGAAGGACTTCTAAGCATATCGGCGTATCCATTACTTATGCAAAGGTCAATAATGGCGATACGAAAATGGAGGGGAATAGCATGACGTTTGTTTTCAGTCTAGCAGACAAGCGCGAGGTCGACGTCTCCCTTGTGGGCGGAAAGGCTTCAAGCTTGGCTGAACTCAGCCGGGTCCGTGGGATTCAGGTGCCACCGGCTGTAGTCATTACGAGCCTAGCTTATGAAGCTTTCCTTGAAGCACATCCAGAGATAGCTAAGCAGATTGAGCATCTAGAGCAACTCACTGATCAAAAGCAAATCCAAGGGCCGGCACAGGCTATTCAAGAAGCTATGCGCTCGGCAGAGGTTCCCGACAGCTTGCGTGCTGCCATCATCAAAGCTTATGAAGACTTGAGTTGCTCCATTAGGGGAAAAGCGGCACTGGTAAGCGTTCGAAGTTCTGCAATCATTTTTCTGGTATGGCTCCCCTCTTCTCTACATATCCAGTT
>DTYX01000938.1 GCA_012961655.1 Candidatus Poribacteria bacterium | reverse complement strand
CTTACAGAAGATTGAAGAGTTGACGCTGTATATGATTGAGCAGAATAAGAAGATTGAAAAACTTGAAAAAGAAAATGAATAGCTTAAAAATCGTGTCTATTCCTTAGAGGGGAAAAATAGATAGGCGGAAACAAAAGTTATAATATTTGAGGTCAAAATTCATTCATTGTACTTCTGATGATTCCATCGCGAGATACAACCCCGGCGGAACAATAAAGTCTTTGTGGTGTATTAAAAGACTTCGTAAACTCGAAGGAGGTAGGCTATGAAAGCCATCATGACTGAGCAAGGCTTGCTCATCCCGAAAGAGGAGATAGCGCGATGGGGAGAACTGGTGGTGGAGGAGAGACCCTATCAACTCATCATCCGCCCCAAGAGCGTCACACAGTTGACGTATAGTATCCTCAAAGGTGACCCGAAATGGTTGGAGCAAATCATCTGTAAAGGAGGTATCCCATGAGCGATTTGGCACTGTGGACAAACACTATCTCTGCTGAGCAGAGATTATTATCAATACTAAATCAATCCTTAGCGCCACTGCAAATAGGCGAATACAACGATATGCTTGAAGAAGAACTTCAATTTAAGCCAGAGGAGGTAGAGGAAGGGAAGATGCAGTGGAAAGAATTTCTGGACAAACTACACTATTTTAGTCCTGATGGGCCTGATAGGGAAATGCCTCTTACATCTGAGGAAGAGGTTATACGTATGTTAGCGCATGAAATGTCGCCAGAGCAAAGGGAGATAGTCAAAAGGATAGAGCAGGGAGAATTAGACATTTCATCGAAGGAAGCGCTTGATGTTTTAAGCGAAATCGTGGATAAGTTGGGTGAGCGTCTCCTCAAAGATATGGGGCGCGTTTTTCCACCGCGTTTATTTGTCGCATAAGTCTCCCAAAAACCAGCGGCTTTTTTTGCCAACTATTCAATGTATCTTAGAAAATCCGACGGGAGCATTATACCAAAGATTGACTTTTCGGACAGGCTCTTATCATCAACTGATGATTAACACAGGAGGAAACAGTGACTTCATATTTACGCGCCAAGCTAGTTGAGTGGGATATTAAGTTGAAAGGACTGAAACGTGAGCTAGATGGTTTAGGGAACATATTCCCAAGAGTGGTTCATCGTCTGACAAATGAGTATAACCAACTGATGGTTGTGTCTAACCAACTGAAACGGTTTGTGAGTATCACAGAGCGCTTACAAACAAGTGGGTTGACCAACATAGCTTCTCAATTTTCCAGACGCGCTTTTGAGCAATTGAAAGATTTGCAATCGAGGTATCAATTGATTGCAAATTACTATCTATGGGCGCTATCGGGACAGACACAACCTTATGCCATTGCTTTGAGGTTGCTTCTTGCGCCTTTACTAAAGCAACCGGGGCTTCAACATATTTCGGACTGGCTGGTGGTTCGGGGAGAAGGACCGGCTACGACAAATCGTATTATTGAAATTCCGATTTTCTACCTGCCGCGCTATCAGCAGAGAACACTGATAGATTTAGCAGACGTGCTCCATGAGTTGGGACACAATGTTTGGGAAGGCAATCAGGCTATCCGTCGCCCCGTGTTTAGGGCTATTAGCGACTACTTCGCTAACAACCCAACCCCCGGAGGGTTGCAATATTGGCAGGATACTCTTTTTGGCGCAAAACGAGTGGAGGAAATCTTTTGTGACATCTATGCCACGACGATTGGCGGACCTGCCTACGCCTACGCTTGGCTTGATCTGGTGATGCGGGCGAGTTATCAACCTTTTGGGCGTTCTCCTTATGCACATCTCTCTTAACAACCACTCTTTGAGATATAAATTCCCCATGTCACCAGTGAGTTCCGAAGGCTTTCGGGGATGTTCCACGTAGCGGCGCGCCTCCGTGCCGCTTCTCGTATCACGCAACCTCTGCGTGGGGAATTTCTGCTTTG
>DTYX01000937.1 GCA_012961655.1 Candidatus Poribacteria bacterium | reverse complement strand
TCTTCTCCCTCTTCTTAATTCCAAATTCCGAATTCCGAATTCCGAATTCCTCTTCGGGGGGCTTTCTTGGCTTGCGGATAAATTAGCGCAAGTAGTTCATGAACTCACCGATATATCTCTTCGCTTCACTCAAGGACAGGCCTTTAACATGAAGTTGCTCAACATATCTGCTTGTTCGGTTATTATATTGGCCGCTCGTTTCGGCATGCAATGTTATCTTGTCAAGGCGATGGGCTTCAATCTAAGCATCCTGGAAATACTCTTCGCTCTGGCGTTTACAGCCTTTTGCAATATGTTCCCAGTCCAGGGCGTTGCCAGCATCGGTACTATAGAACTTCCTTGGGCATGGGCTTTGATTAGTTTAGGGGCGTCAAAAGACGCGGCAATAGTTTCAGGATTCAGTCTACACATTATCATCATTCTGTATTGCGTCATCCTGGGACTGTATGGCGCGATAAACCGAAAATGAACATAAAACCAGAACTGAGAGCCAAAATTATCTTCGTCATTCAAATCGTCATGGCCGTCGTCGCTATCATTGCTGTCGCGTCCTTGTTAATTGACATAGGCGGCTTCAAAATTTTCGCTGGTCAAGAGACGGTATTGAATGTAATCGATTGGGTTATTATCACTATCTTTATCGCGGAGATATTTTTAAAATTGTACATCGCTCCGGCGAAGATAATTCACCTACGTCGCAATTGGCTGGAGTTTGCGCTCCTGTTATTTTTTCTTCTACAATTGTTGATTTTCCGTGAACTCACTCAGATGCCGCAATTTTTTCATTTTCTCCAGTCTCTTCATGTGCGGGTTAATATCTTCTCGGTTACCAAAGGTTACATTGTCATCGCTCAAACATATATCATTATTACATTGATTCTGAAGTTGATGCAGGGAAGTTCAAAGCTTATGCGCCTCAATCTCAAGCCGGAACAACTGGTGTTATTGAGTTTTTTATCCGTTATTCTGGTGGGCGCGGCTTTACTGAAAATGCCGAATGCGACGCCCTCTGATAAGCCGATAAGCATGCTAGATGCACTGTTTACGGCGGCATCCGCCACGTGTGTGACGGGATTAATCGTGAGGGATACCGGCGCAGATTTCACCTTGCTTGGACAGATTATCGTGCTGTTACTAATTCAAGTCGGCGGTTTGGGATTGATGACAGTAGCAACTTCTTTTGCATTGATTCTCGGTCAAAGTATGGGCATCAGGGAACGGATGTTGATAGGCGATGTTTTAAGTTCGCAAACATTGGGCAAGGTTTCACGCGTTGTTATCTATGTTTTAGTGTTGACGTTAATTTTGGAGTTACTTGGCGCTATCGCATTTTATTTGACCTGGTCAGACTCAGACATATTTTACGCTCAAATCACACATTTTGGGAAACATCGCACTACTGCGTTATACTATGCTGTTTTTCATTCCGTTTCAGCATTCTGCAACGCGGGATTTTCATTGTTTAAAGATAGTTTTATGCACTTTCATAGCGGTATCGCTGAAAACGTCATTTTAACTTTTTTGATTATATCCGGGGGACTTGGATTCGGAGTAATTGTGAATCTCTTGCGGCATGAAAAATTTTATAAGGTGTTGAAAAAGCGTGGAGAAAGATTAACTCTCCAATCTAAGGTCGTCTTGATAACAACGGGGATTCTTATTTTCGCCGCAACGATTTTAATATTGGGAGCGGAGTGGAATAACAGTTTATCAGAATTCTCGTTCAAAGATAAAGTTCTATCGGCATATTTCCAGGCCGTAACGCCGCGAACAGCAGGTTTTAACACGCTAGATACTTCTCAACTTACCTCTGCATGTTATTTTCTGGTAATTATCTTGATGTTCATTGGAGCTTCGCCCGGCTCAACCGGGGGCGGCATCAAAACCAGCACCTTTACAACATTGCTTGGCTCAATTAGAGCGATGATGAAAGGCAAGCAGAGCGTTGAGATGTTCCACCGTACAATCCCCTCTGATGTCGTCAACAAAGCGTTGGTTATTATTGTCGCTTCACTTGTGCTGCTCAGCGTGTTTGGATTTATCCTCTTAATTACAGAGAAAAGCGAACCTATTAAAATAATTTTTGAACTATTCTCGGCTTATGGGACTGTCGGACTCTCCGCAGGGCTGACATCCCAATTGTCTAAGATAGGAAAAATTATCATCATCATAACAATGTTTATCGGTAGAATCGGGCCTTTAACATTGGCCTTGGCAATCGGACGTAGCCGTGAAAGTGGAATCTATGAATATCCTTCTGAGAGCGTAATGATTGGTTGATGGGACTTTAGGACAATTTTGACGACAATTTCATCTTGCATTTCTCAACAAGTTCTTAATTGTTTAATAATTTCATCATGCGAAGCGGTACCCGTCGTTCCAATCTTCGTAACCGTGATGGAGGCGATGAGATTTCCCACCTCTGCAGCTTCATGATAGCTTCCTGCAGAAGACAATGTAGAAACAATGCCCGCCGAAACGCTATCTCCAGCGCCGACGGGGTCTAACTCGCCTGTAATTTTGATTCCATGGACGTGTTGACATCCATCTTCCGTGATGACTAAAATTCCCTTTCTCCCTACGGTTACGTATACCGGTTTGCCCGTCCGTTTGCATAGTTCTCCGCCGCATCGCTGAGCCTCTTTAATCGTCACTTCTGTTCCATCCCAGCCAGGTTCGACTGCTCGCTTCGCCTCAAATCTATTCGGTTTGATAATGATATTGCGGTATAATCCAATGCGTTTGCGTGAATCCGCGCAGAATATTTTTGTTGGATATTCCTCCGCCAACTGGATAATCTCTTCTCGTACTTTATCTGTGATAACCCCCAAATTGTCATGCGGCGTCTGGTCGCCGATAATCACACCTTCGACAAGGGGGACGCATTCCCGCAAATTGTGGATTACTTGTTCCTCCAATTCTGCATTCATGGGGGAATGATTCTCGATATCAAACCGCGGTCCCTCGACCTCTACGCCCTCATATCCTCGGTGCATCGGTTTTAAGTAAGTAGGAGTGACACGCGCCGGCGAGGAAATCATAAAATCAGTCCGACAACCGTTTGCTTTCAATTTGTCAAGCAGAGTCATCCCAAACCCATCTTGCCCGATGACGCTCAACGTATAAACCGTGCCTACTTCAAGCGCGCGTAGATTATTTGTAACCGTCCCCGCCGCCCCAGGACTGTAACGTTGGTCAACGACAGGGTTCGTATGCCAGGGGGTTTCCAGGGAAAGGGTGGAAAGCGCTTTATCCAAAATCCAGTATGCGTCCAAATAAAAATCCCCGACCACCAAAATTTTCCTATCCTTAAAACTATCTAAAATCACTCTTAATCTGGTTTCATCCAATTAAAATCACCTCATGTAAAGAAAATGCCTACGAGTTATTCATCTCAGAAACTGAACACAAATTCCCCATTTGTAGCAGAATTGGCAACAATTCTGAGGATACCCCGAGACAACGGAATTCTCGATGTCTTGCAACTTTGTCGGAAGTCTTGCGACTTCCGCTACGAAAATCCTATCAT
>DTYX01000936.1 GCA_012961655.1 Candidatus Poribacteria bacterium | reverse complement strand
GCTGAAGATTTTGCCTAAAACTATCAGAACTTATTTAACAATGCACTATAATCGAATTGTTTTTTTATCTACCAAAGTCAAGATAATATAGACCTAAAAATGAGGTTTGAAGGCGGCGGACCGACTTGTCAAAGTCCATGAACCTCTCCAGATTCTGGGTTGGGTCGAAGAAGATGTGTTGGATGCTCTAGGGATAGATGTCGTCGGAATTGAACTGCTAAATACCTTTTTCGGCTACCAGAATGACTCGTGGAAGCCTTGGCAAACAGGTGATGGAACGGAGGTTCTCGTCGGAGAAGGATTCACAACGAAAGTGGATGAACATGGTGATACTTTTATCTATCTGGATGGTGACGTCAACTCTCAAGCAACGGCAAAAATGCCGAAGTGCGGCTTTTATTTCGATCTTTTAGTGCGGCAAGAGCCAATTGATGAGAATAATCTTAATCCAGAAGAATGGTTGGATGGAATGTACAGCGAATTCACAGACGAGGAACTGGCGCATATAGAAAAACAGGCGGATTATCTATACAATAACACTGACAGAGCTATCATCGGGAATTTCGGGCAGGGAGGACTGGGGGTACAGGCAGTAGCCCATTGATGTTATGTGACCTCAACAAAGATTTTCGAGAAGACGTTGATGTTTCTGAAAAGTACCCTAAAGTGGTCGAGAGACTTTTAGCGCTGGCTGAAAAAGCTCGCGATGAACTCGGTGATATCAATCATAAGGGCAACCAGCAGCGCCCCGCGGGGTTCGTTTCGAATCTTAAGCCGAGGTTGCTGTTGAAAGATAAATCAAAAAAGGAGTAAAGAACAATGGCACGAAAGATGAGTATATTAGCGCCTGGCTGGTGGGATTATACAACATTGGACGATGAAATACTGAATGATGCCGCCAGGCTCACACCAGAAGAGATGTTAAGCCTTTCACGGGAGGGCTTCCGTGTTGTCTTCTACGATACGCTGGAAGATTTCTATCTGGCCGAGGCTTTAGAATACATTAACGCCTGGAAGCAGGCAACATCGGATAATCCCGTGGGTATTTGCGGCCCCATCGGCCCCACGGAGCAGTTGCCCCTGGTGGCAAGATTAGTAAATGAGCTTGAATTGAATCTGAAACATGCGCACTTCTGGGGTATGGACGAATGGTATAAGGATGGCAAAGAAGTGGATGAGGGCCATCCGTTGTCCTTCGCCAAAGCCGATATGGAGCTTTGCTTCAACCGCATTGATGACAGATTGAAGATGCCCACAGTCAATATTCATTTCCCCAAAGCAGATACGAGCGAATATATCAAAAGCTGGGAAGGTATCCGTTGCGTTGTGATGCAGGGAGGACAGGGCGATATCAAGCATTGGGCGTTTAACGACCCAGTCAAGAGGGAAGGCAAATATCAAGATAACCCACCCTCACCCGAAGAGTATCGGCAACTCTCAACCCGTGTGGTGGAACTGCATCCGGTGACCGTCATGCAGAACGCGCGCACCAGCGGCGGCGGAGTAGTAACAGGCGTGCCAACTCAAGCTATTACTGTGGGACCAGTTCAGACCTGGATGGCGGATAAGGTTTCTATCTGGCAGGCAGGCACACATGACAATCCGTTTGGCATGCGGCTCACCACCCTGATGATAGGAAAGAAGATTGCTGATTCCTCGGTGCCAATGTCGCTTCTATCAGAGCATCCAAATGTGCAGTTCAATTTCTACCGACTTGGTATAGGAACCTGCGAAGTGGAAATGCATTAAATGTTTTAGTGTTCACGATTCAGGCTAGTCAAATAAGTTCTGGAGTGCAGAAGTCTCTGCTTCTGCACATAAGTTCTGCACGACTTCGCCTGTTCCTGGCAATCTAACAGATTATGCTACAGTTATCAAAACAAAGATAGCTTACGTAGAGCCTGTACTGAGCTTGCCGAAGTATCGATTTTCCAAAATCGACTTTTTCCTCTGCAGAAAAGATTATACCAGCGCGAGTCGGGAGACATGCGCTACGACTCTCATTTCCCGAATTCGTCAACACGCTCTAATTTTACAGTGACAAAATCAGTAGAACTTTGATAGGCTTATCGTTCATTTTTTTAACTCCTCGTTGGCATTGTGAAGTAGAACGTTGAACCTTTCCCAGGCTGCGACTCCACCCAGATACGTCCACCGTGCCGTGCCACAATCTTTTGGCAAATTGCCAGTCCTATGCCGGTGCCGGCGTACTCTTGCCGAGTATGCAATCGTTGAAAAACCAGAAAGATACGTTCAGCGTGTTTTGGGTCGATACCGATGCCGTTATCGCGAACGGAGAAAATCCACTCATTTGCATTCTGTTCGGTTGAGACATGAATACGTGGCTGGTCATCGCAGTGGAACTTTATAGCGTTCCCTATCAAGTTCTGAAAAAGTTGGGTGAGTTGTGAAACATCAGCTATCACGGTCGGTAGAGGGTCATGGGTCACGACCGCGCGGCTCTCCTCAATCGCTACTTCCAAATTGGCGAGAGTGTTGTCCAAGACAGTCTCGCAGTCGGTTGGCTCAAAAGCCATCCCCTGTGTACCCACACGAGAATACGCCAATAGGTCATTGATAAGTTGCTGCATCCTTTCCGCGCCATCAACGGCATAAGTGATGAAATCATCGGCATCCTCACCAAGTTTGCCGGCATAACGGCGCGCCAACAGTTGTATATAACCTGTCACCATCCGTAGCGGCTCTTGCAAGTCATGCGAGATGATGTTAGCAAATTGTTCCAATTCAGCATTGGAACGCTCCAACTCCGCCATAGTTCGCTGCAACTTTGCCTCAGCCCGCTGACGCTCCGTTATGTCTTCCCCTGAACTAAGGGCGCCAATGATATTGCCTGCTTCATCCGTCAAAACAGTATTATGCCATAAGATAATTCTCTCTTCGCCGCTTTTAGTCAAAACAGGATTTTCAAAATATTCAACCGGTTCAATTTCGCCAGCCATCAACTGTTCAAATCCGGACTTTACCCTATCTCTATCCTGTCTTGGGAAAAAATTATCGAACCAGTTCCTGCCAATAATTTCATCCTCGGTGTAGCCTAAAACTTCACAGCCCTTTTTATTTATCAGGCTGACTTTTCTATCAGCATCAATAACGACGAGTATAACTCCGGCGATATCGAGATACTTTTGCGCTTTATCTCTTTCTCGTCGTAATTCCTCTTGTGCCAGTTCAATCTTCTGGTATGTACGCGCGTTATCAATTGCCAGCCCGCAAACTCTACTGATAGTGAGTGCGAGATTCAGATAATGTTCTCTGTGGTCTGGGAAAGCGAGACCATCGACTTCCAGCATGCCTACTATTTCATCATTGTGTCTGAGACGCAGCATGAAGCCGTTCCCTGAATCTGTCCAGGCATATTCTTCATTTAGACTATCCAAGCGATATTTCATTGCCTCGATGTCAACACTATATTCCGGACATGATTGGATATTCCCCGGCCTACCGTCAATCAAAGGGACATAGATTAATTTGGCAGGGGCGCAAAACATCGTGAATAGTTCGATAATGTTTTCGATAACTCTCTCCTCTGTCATCATTCCAGTCAAGTTACCGATTAGGTCAGAGACCGTGGCGTAGTCGGCTAACTGACGATTGGCGTTGGACAATGCCGCGGTTGCCTCGCTTCTCTCATTTTCCAATCGCCATTCCATCACAATTTTCGTCAGGAAAAGTCTGAAGAAGTCCAACCCTATCGGCGCAATCTCAAACGGAAGCCCGACAAAATTGGCGAATTCTTGAAGCTGATTGGGACTTCTGCTGTCAACCCCAGTATCCAATAGCACTAGCCGAGTAGCGAATTCTGCGAAAAATTCTCTCGCTGTTTTCCGGTCAAAACCCCATTCATCCACATAATCCCGCCAACGCGCCAACCAGCCAGGGGTCAAAAGGTGTGCTCCTTTTTGGAGATAACTGTCGATGATATTCCCACTTATGAGCAGATGGAAGCATTGTTCCATCTTTTGGAGGTGGTAATGTTCCAACTCCCTAAGAGGGGCTTCTAAACCGTTAATGCAGCAGCCGCCTAAAAGATAAATGTGGTTGCAATCATTTTCGCAAGCATGGCTGACTTCACTTATGGAAGAGAGAGCATCACTATTGGCCTTTAGAGTGTTCCATCCCATCTGCGGATGGCCACAATTGGCGGGGAATGTCGCCAACGTCACGTCGTCAAATTTCTCCGATTCTATGACACCAACAGCCTCGTTCTTCAGGTTATCGCAAACCATGATACATAATCTATTTTCCATAATCTTTTACCCAATCGAGGGGATATCTTCCCCATTTATGAACGGCTTCTGATACAGCCATCAGCACCTCATCAGGCAGAGAGAACGGAGACGTAACCACTCCGATGATGGACGCCTCATCGCCAACCTTCGCCTTGAGCAACTCAAGGCATTTCAGCACTTTTAAGAGACAGTCGGTCTCAGAAACCCTGGGTGGTTCAAGAGATTTGATATCATCTTGCTTTTGAATGAAGGGCTTGCCAGAATTGGGCGGGCCATCGTCGAAATAGATTACCTCGCCGCCCCAGGCTTCCACCTCAATAGCAGCATAGAAAAATCCGCAGGTACAATCATGCCGAAGTTGCCCCTCGGCCACATTTTCCGCTTTGGAAAAGTATTCTCGGATGGATAAGCCTAGTTCCTTAGCGCCGTGCATAGTTGGGAGTAAGAAGAAAGGTACTCGGTCCGGTTCTTGATGTCCCGTAGTAGTCAAAACTCGCTGGAATGATGTCATATTTGCCTTTGTCATACTAACCTCCCATAACCTGTTTTATCACCTCAACAGCTTCAGATGCACTACGGCCCATGGCATCCGCGCCAACATCCTGCCATAACTTATGGTCGAGCAGGAACGGCGCGCCGCCGACAACTACCTTTATATCAGCCCCTGCTTCATGCAGTTTTACCGTCGCATCCTTAACTCGCAATGCTGATTTAAGCATGAGCGTTGAGATTAGAAGGATCTGAATCCCATCTTCTATAGACCGCTTGACAAGCTCATCGACCGTGATTCCGTGACCGTAATCCAGCAAATCAAATCCGGCAGAACGCAAAACTGTACAAACAAGTCGTTTTCCTAATAAGTGATAATCTTCCAGCACAGCGATGGCCATTTTGGGCTGGTCCTTGCGGTTTGGGTCGCTTGGTGGCAGAATGGTATCAACTAAACTTATTTTTTCAAATTATAACATTATTCTTCTAGGTTGTCAAAATTTCACTT
>DTYX01000935.1 GCA_012961655.1 Candidatus Poribacteria bacterium | reverse complement strand
TATTTTCGGCTGTCGAATGTGAAAATGGGTCTGTAAAATTTTACTTTTGATTCCTTAGTGTGGGGTAATTCCGAATTCCCAATTCCGAATTCCGTTCACAACTCCTCCAACTCTTTTTTCAACAACTGCTTCCGATATAGTTCCGCATAAATCCCATCCAGCGCGAGCAATTCATCGTGGTTGCCTTGTTCAACGATTTCGCCGTCCATCAAAACGATAATTAAATCGGCTGATTTGACGGTTGATACGCGGTGCGAGATGATGATGCTAGTTCTCTCCGTCATAAAATCGTTAATTCGCGTCAATATCTCTTCTTCGGTATTGGTATCTACGCTGGCGAAGGCATCGTCCAGAATGAGAATTTTCGGACGGGTTATGATTGCCCTGGCAAGGGCAATGCGTTGTTTTTGACCGCCTGAGACAGTTACTCCACGTTCCCCTAACTCGGTGTCGAATTTATTGGTAAAACTCTCCACTTCCTCCAGCAATTGCACGATTTCCGAGGCTTCTCTAATTTTATTCTCGCCAACTTTTTCGACGCCGTATGTGATATTCTCGCCAATTGCCTCGGAGAACAGATATGGTTCCTGTGACACATAGCCAATACTCGACCTAAGAGTACGGAGCGGAATGCGGGTGATGTCAATGCCGTCAATGAATAGCATCCCCGGCTCAACGTTATATAATCGGAGAATGAGATTTATCAAAGTGCTCTTGCCTGAACCCGTCGGGCCGACGATGGCTAGCGTCGAACCGCGCGGGACCTTCAAATTGATATTTCTCAAGACAGGCTCGCTACTGTTGTATGCAAACGTCAGATTGCGAAATTCTATTTCGCCGTTAATCTGAACGTCCTTTATAACGCTGTGAGCATCTTGAATCTCAGGTCTTTCATCCATGATTTGGTTGATCCTTCCCATCGAAGCCGCGCCGCGTTGAAAAGCATTGATGACGAACCCCAGTTCTACCATCGGAAACACGAGCATCATAAGATAGGAGTTGAATGCGACAAATTCCCCCAAGGTAATTTTGCCATCGACAACATGAGTGCCACCGAGCCACAGCATGATAACACTGCCGATGCCAGGCCAAAATCTGATAAATGGGAAGAAGAAAGCTGTCAATCTAATAAGCAACCTATTCTTATTCACAAATTCCCGGTTCGTAGTCTTAAATTCTTCCACTTCGCTTTTTTCAAAATTGTAGGCTTTTACAACACGCACACCGGCCAGATTTTCCTGCACTTTGGAACTGAGATTCGAATAACTTTCCTGAATCTGTTCAAAGTTTTTGTGTACTCGCGTTCCCAATTCACGAATTAAAAGGCTCATAATTGGAAACGGGATTAGGGCGAAGAGGGTGAGAGTGACATCAATTCTGAGCATGATGGCGAGCGCCGCTATAAAAAATATGATGGTATTTGCGGTGTACATCACAGCATGGTCCATGACCCTTCGAACCGCTCTAAGGTCATTAGTAGCGCGCGCCATGATATCACCGATGCGAACGTTGTCGTAATACGATGCTGAAAGTTTTTGCAGATGCGCAAAAAAATCATTTCGTAGGTCGTATTCAATTTTGTAAGAAGCTTTGCCTATCAGATTTCGAGAGAAGAAACGGCATATTCCCTGTGCAATGGCGATAGATAAAATAGCTACTCCGTAAAGCAACATATAGTGCCGGAACCTCATCTCCGCCGCTTGTCGTTGTATATCATCAGCAGCTCCTTGCAGTTTTCCGGCGGCTTCAGTGAGGCTATCAACAGCATATCTTAGCACCAAAGGGTTAAACAGAGCCATAATATTCGTCAAAACCACGAAAAAGAATGTGACTATTATTACCGCTTTATACCTGAGAATATACTTTTTCAGGCTTAGAAGGCTTCGGATGATTAAATCACTCCTTAGTTGTATAACCGCCGATGTACAAACATCGCTGATTATCGAGGAGGTCGGAAAATCAGCGCGGTCAGTTAATCAGCGGCTCTCGATGATACCGGTTTTTGTTCGTCCGATAATTGTTCTCGCAATGAAAGACTATATTCCAACAACGCTTTCGCGTATCCAAAATTGTGGAATCCATAACCATGGTCCGCTTTGACCAAATCGTAGTTCAATTTGGCATCTTTATAAGCTTTAGATTCCCGGTCGCTGGTAGATTTTAGCATTGCTTCAACCTGTTTGAGTAGTTTTTCCACCTGTAATTTGAGCTTTGGCACGCGCATATAGAGGTCGCCATGACATTTCAGACAGAAATTCATACTAGCTTTGAAGGTATGGCCGCCTTCTTCTACAACTTGTTCTTTCTCATCTTCAAATTTCGCGGTATGGCATTCAACACAACCTTTGGGCATCTCTTTTACGTGTGGGGAAGGCATACGCTTGACACCAACGCCGCCTCTTCCGGCAAACATCTCAGACTGAGATTGATGGAGAATTCCGCCGCCAGCTCATCCACAGTCCATCCTATGGCAGGAGATGCAGAGTTTTTTAGGGGCTCTAATGAGTTTATGTTCATACTTGGCGCCGTGCCGATGACACGAGGAACAAGCGACCGAATTTTGGGCTGTTTCCAGCGTTGCTCTGGGAAAACGCCTACTTCCCCAAACAGGGGCTCTTACGACATATCCAGAAGAATGGCATGTGAGGCAAGAACTTTCCGCATCGGGTGACTTTTTCAAAGTTACCAAAGCGTTAGCATGTCCTGAAGTCTCCCACTCTTTATACTCAACCTCTTTGTCATGGCATTTGTAACATTTTTCTCGTAAGGGATTTTCTTCTGCGGTAGAATCCGGCTTCTCACTCTTACTCTCAGATGTGTCAGCAGAAACAGTGGGAATTGTGGTTGTAATTAATATCATCAGCATAATGGTGATTGTAGTTGACGTAATTCTGGACATTTATCGAAGCTCCTTATCTCTATTATAGTACAGGTTGTCTAGGGATTTCAATTTAAATTATATCATATCT
>DTYX01000934.1 GCA_012961655.1 Candidatus Poribacteria bacterium | reverse complement strand
TGTAACGCAAGTCTTGCCCCCTTGCCATCTTGCCATTGAAACAGAAGTGGCGGCACGGAGGCACGCCGCTACAACAAATTTTTTCATGGGGAATTTGTATTATTTTGGAAAAAGTTGACATTTTTATGATTAGTGGTTATAATAAAGACCAAGCGCCATTACTCATTGCTTTATCTGTTTTTGGCTTTCAGCGTCACAAGGAGAAATAGTGTATAACTATAGACAATCTCGCAAGCGTGTGAGCTATTCTTTCATAGCGTCAATAATACTACATATAATTGCTGTTCTGACTGTTGTGATGAATTTTAGATTGTACATTCCTGCTCAAAAGCATTCTACAACATTAATTGATTCAACATCGGTAGAACTGTACAATCTCCCAGCGCCTAAACTCAAGCAATCTGATTTCCAAACGCAGCAGGTACAACAGGCGTCTATAAGCGCTCCGAAATTGAAGCGTAAATCAAACACACGTAAAATTATTCAACCTAACCGTTCCGAAAATCGAATGGAGAAACCGATTAGCGCAGAAAAGATGCCGATAGGCACTGAAGTAAAGATCGATTCTAATTCAGGGTCCTTCTTTTTCGACAGAGTTCATAAGTTATCCGCTCCATTAAATAGCGAACCTGAGGGAACAAACTTAAAGAGTGGTATCAAAGATGTCTCAACAACAGAAGAAGGGGAACCCGAAGGAATCTCTGAGCCTCGGTCGGGTTCCGGGGGGATGAGCGAAACTGATATAGACGAGCAGATAGGTTCGGCTATGGGCGGCATAGCAGGGCAGGTAGTGGCCGATGATATCACAGGCATGGTAGATATTGTATTCCTTTTGGATACCAGCGGCAGCATGGAGGGTAATATCCGGGCAGTGGGGAACCACCTAAGCGATATGGCTGATATGTTCGTCGAGAAAAAGCTGGATTTCACCTTGGGGATAGTTAAATTTCGCTATGTCAAATTTTTGGTCTTCCCACAAACGAATGAAATCGACAGATATCAACGATTGCTCAAAAATGTCAAATGCGGCGGGGATGAACGAGCTTACGACGCTATCGTGAAAGCAATTGACATGGTTCAGTTTCGCCCAGGCGCACAACGCCGCTTTATCATCGTCACGGATGAAAAAATGAAAGGGTCATATTCTATTCATACAGTTGTCAGGCGTTGCCAGAAAGCACAGATTAAATTGGATGTTATTGGCATTGATGACATCATGGACAGATATATCGCTCATCAGACAGGAGGAGTATGGTATTCAATCCCTGGTGAGTAGTTGTGTTTAAAACTTTTTAACTCTTCTTTTAATGTTGTTCCACGTTGTAGCTAACTTTTCTTCTGGAGATACAGCGCGAGTTGAATCTGTTGACCTAACATAGAAAATATGCTAGAATTACAACTCGAGAATTTGGCAAATATGCTTTCCTTTGAGTAAGGGGAAATCTAATGGCTATCAAGTGCCCAAAATGTGGCAATGCTAACCCTGATAATGCTCGATATTGTTGGCATGATGGCGCCATACTCACAACTCAATCGGGTTTAAATCCCTTTCGATTTCGTCACGGAGCAGTAGCAAATTCGTTGACGGAACTTGGAGCACAGGTTGATAGTAATTGGGAAGATGGGAAATATCATCTATATTCTGGTGATTTTGCCAATTGGCTGAGCGGAATCGGTAGAGGAGACCTCTCCAGCATTGCGCGCAATATTGTGTCGCAGGAAAAAAACGAGAATATCGGTGTAGAAAAATTTCTTCAGAGTTTTGGCGTCGATGCCCCCCCATTGCCCAAATTAACGGCAAACGAGGCATCCCTGGACTTTGGTAGAGTCGATGTAAACCTCATATCATCGGGTAAATACACCAAACAATTTAGTGTTGCGAATCCTGGGCGCGGATATCTGTATGGGAATATCAGCAGTTCTGTATCATGGCTCCAGTTGGATACCTCGGATTTCAATGGCAATAACATCACAGTGACCGCAACAGCCGTCAAACCAGGCAAACGTGGAACGATAATTATTCGCTCCAATGCAGGCACAAAGAGAGTCCCCGTCACAATGGAACCCATCCATCCATGGTGGAAACCCGTATTAATGTACGGTGGTATTGGAACCGCTCTCGGAGTCATAAGAATTATTATTGCAATGATTCATTTAGCTGTCTATGAAAAGCAATTCGGGATATGGCTTTTTAGTGATATATCTTCATCCACCTCAAAACTCTGGTTGATAAACTACGTTTGGTTTATAAACCATGCTATAATACTTAGTATCATTGGCGCTATTGGCGGTGTAATCTGGCACAAAATCAAATGGAGTAGATTTGCAAGCTTATTCAGCGGGGCAGTAGCCGGCAGTCTTGCAGGCATAGTTATCTTCTTTTTATTTCTTCCTCTTGACCATGCTTTGGTTTACATAATTCATCATACTTCTCTGTCTGACACGAACAGAATGATTGAATTCTCCTGGGTCGTGGTAATCTGTTGGAGCGCATTCGGTTTATTCATCGGAATAGCAACTGGCGTATGCCGGTGGTTGGTCAGAATTCATAGTTACTTCTTTTGTGCCATTCCTGTCACGGTTTTTGGGATTATCCTTTTTATGCTGTGGGCGATGGGGAATACAGTATGGGGAAATCAGATTGCGGATTTTCTTTTCGCCAATATCGGAAACTGGCTTTAATCTAAATTGACACTATTTATCAACCGTTTTCCAAGAACTCAGGAAGATGTAATCTTAACTTTACCTTTTGTATCGACTCATAATGTCAGTAAAGAATGGAGTTGTAGAAAATGAAAATTACCGATTTAAAATGCACCGTTTTAGGACAAAATCCCGTGGTGCGCATAACAACAGATGAGGGAATCAATGGGCTTGCAGAGGTAGAATCCAGTAAATCCTATCTTAAGCCTCATGTTCTCTTCTATAAGCAGTTAATCTTAGGAGAAGACCCCACAAACATCGAGAGGGTGATGCTTAAAATCCGCCGACTGGGAAGTTTTAAGCCTTGGGGAAGCGCGGTTAGCGCGATTGAGATGGCACTCTGGGACATCGCAGGTAAAGCCGCAGGCCTACCGGTCTACAAGCTGCTTGGTGGTAAAGTTCGCGACAAGGTCAGAGTCTATAACGGCGCGGTCAGATTCCCAATGGGTGGCTTCTCGCCAGAAGACTTCGCTGAAAATATGGAAGAAATGAAAGCGGCCTCAGAGGGGTTCACCATTATAAAGCAAGGAATCGGCTTTCATAGCGGGATGGTAGCTAATGTTCCCGATCTCTTCTATGGAGAAGTACAGAAAGGTGGCTTTCATGCGAACCGAGGACTTTTGACTGAACGGGGATTGAAACATGTGATTTCCTGTGTTGAGGCGATGAAAACGGTTCTTTCAGACGAGGTTGGTCTCGCGTTGGATTGCGGACCTGGATGGATGCTACCCGACGCGATTAAGCTGGCGAAGGCTTTGGAACCGATGAACGTGATGTGGCTTGAGGATTTGATTACAGGAGATTACGTGCCGTATGTTTTAGCCGAGCTCTACCGAGAGGTTACTCAAAGCACATCGACCCCAATCCACACCGGTGAGCAAATATATCTCAGGCAAAACTTCAAAGACCTTATCGAAAAACATGCCGTCAATATAATCGGTCCCGACCCATGTGACATAGGAGGCATAGCAGAACTTAAATGGGTAGCTGAATATGCCGACCTGCACGGCATTCTTATAGCTCCTCACGGTACCGGCGACGGTCTTATAGGTCTTGCTGCACTCGTTCAGGTATCCGCAACCTTGCCCCAAAATTACATCGCCTTTGAATATCCGGTTGGCAGACCCGAATGGTGGTATGATATAGTCGAAGGTCTTCCAGAACCGATTGTCAAAGACGGGTTCATAGAGGTCTGGGATAAACCTGGCATGGGTGTCGAACTCAATGAAGAAGCTACCAGAAAGTATCTGCCCGAAGAAGACAAGGATTTTTTTGATTAGCACGCTGCATCGAGGTTAGTCAATTATTTATCCTCCTTCTTGGATTTTTTACCAGCATCTGCTCGATAGTCTCCTGCCCAAGTCGAGCTTTCTAAACCGCGGCAACAGATGGGTAAACATATACACATAAGATGCCTCAAGGATATTCGTGTTTACTCAGCAGATATGAACAGCCTTACCCGTCTCGGTGGAAGCATAGATTGCGTCGGTAATCTTCTGCATCACAAGGGC
>DTYX01000933.1 GCA_012961655.1 Candidatus Poribacteria bacterium | reverse complement strand
GTCGTTGCTGTATCCGCCCCATCTGATTTTGCCGGCGCTGGTAATCACCGAATTGCCGAATCGCTGGACCGGTCGAGCGTCCACTGTAGGTTTCGCCATAACCTGGTAAACCATAACGTCCCTTGGGCGGTTCGCATCGTTAAAAAATACGATTGCGGTCAGCAGTGTTGAACCATCGTATGGAATAAAGCACACCGTCGCATTGACCGCTCCGCCATAAAGCTCGCGCTCATACGGGCGGGTTTCGGGGATGCCAACTCTCGCTCGCTCATACGGTTTAGCTACTCTTGCCTCATCATATTCATAAATATTTACATCCTCTACAAGCAGGTCAATGAGGTGAAGTTTCGTCGTCGTTGGGGCGTTGTAATCGGGAAAGCGACCTTGTGATTGAGCGCCGATGATTTGAAATCCGAGAAAGTAGCTGATATCAGTATTTGGATTAATGAATCCAAGCTTCCGCGCATAAGGGATGTCAAATCCCGTCTCTTTTTTCAGGTAATGCCACACGAAATCTGTTGCGTAATCTGCGGGGTTGCCGACATCGTAACTTTTTAAAAGATATGAACTCGGTTTCTTAGCTGTCTGTTGTAGGACATATTCCATCTCAGAAGATAAGATTTCATCGAGCACAGCGCGCGCATTTTCATATCCCACCAGCGCCTCCTGTCGTTCCTGTTGCGGCAAAACCAGACGTTGTATTCGTACTTCAGCGCTGCGAATCTCTTCCAGTTCCTTCTCTTCCTGAGTGCGCATCAACACATTGAAATCTCTCGGCATCCTGAATTCAGCGTCGCCAATGAAAAATCCGTCGATGTTTACCTGATTGCCGTCAGTTCTCGATTGAATGCAGATGGTATGTTCGCCTTTTGATACAGGACCTAATGGAACGGATGCAAATGACCACTCTCTCTGACTTTCCCCTAATCCTCCGGTGGGTGGGAGGGTTAAGCTCGGAGTTGGGCCAACAAGTCGGCCATCGACCAAGACATCAAAATATGCATCGCCCTCGTTTTTGCGGGCATAACGTACATAAAGCGTCATCTCTTTTGCCGGCATTGTTCTTTCAAACAGTGGGTCTAAATTAACTCGGTACTCCACGCAGTGTTCTGATTTAGCGCCCCATCCACTGCCCAGGCACTGTCCGCCGGAAGCGGCTCTTTTAGTATCCAATCCAGCAGAGCCGAATTGAGTATCGTAGAATTCTCCTTCATGCCAGATATACATGATTTTCCTCCTGAAGTGTGTCGTTTGTTTGATTCGTGAAACGTAAAGCGTAATTATTAAATTCAGTTGACCTCATGAGGGTTAGATGCCTTAGAAATAGTACATTCTCAAGACATCGTTTGTCAAGTGAAAAGTGACCTCGAGCATCGGGATGGCTGGTCGCTCTTCCAATCTTTTACTAAACGACGGGCTATTCTTCCGAGACCTGAACGAACTGGTGCTGGCTTATGCTATCACAGTCCATAAATCACAGGGCAGCGAATACAAAGCCGTTGTGATACCGATTTCGATTTGCAATTTTGTTTTGCGTAATGCCTGAAACTCGTCTCGGTTTTTTTGACGCTGCTCGAAAGATATGGTAAATTTAAACATCGGATATTGAGAAAGGAACAAAATACTGAAACTCTGCACGCCTGAATACGCCCGTAAGCCCAGCGAAGCGAACAGT
>DTYX01000932.1 GCA_012961655.1 Candidatus Poribacteria bacterium | reverse complement strand
TTTAGAGTATCGTTTAGGCTGTGAAAATCACCTGATAAAGAATGCTAAGGCGTTGGCGATTGCCGGCGCTTTTTTCAAAGGAAAAACAGCAGCAAGATGGCTGAAGAAGGGTACATCCATTTTGTGGCGAGAGCTTGAACGTCAGGTTCAGGAGGACGGTGGACATTATGAACACAGTTTGATGTATCATATAGCGGTTCTCCACGATTATTTAGAGTGTATATTCGTGCTAAAAAAACGTCGGGTACAAATTCCAGAGCATGGCGCCCAAAAAGTACGGAAAATGCTATATTTTGCAAGAAATATCTTGCCACCAGACGGCAATATTCCGCTGATTGGCGATTCGGGGTTGGAGATTGCTCCCGTGTTGCAAGAAGCGCTTGCGCTCGGAGATATCCTCTTTAAAAATGGCGAATTTAAAAGCAAGAGGGGACAATCAGAAGGCGGAAAGTGCTCTTCCCCCCATCCTTCCATCCTTCCAATCGTTCTCAAAAACAGCAAAAGTCGGGCATTTCAGCGGAAAAGCTTCCCTAACACTTCTCACTCGGCGTTTGAGCACAGCGGTTTTTACGTGATGAGGGCGGAGGATAAATATTTGATTCTCGATTGTGGGAAACTCGGGCCTGACCAAAATCCAGCTCACGGGCATTGCGATATGCTCAGTTACGAGCTTTACCTTGGAAACCAGCGATTCGTAGTGGACTCAGGAACTTACGAATATGAAGCGGGCGAGTGGCGAGATTTTTTTCGGAGTACACGAGCACATAACACCGTCGTCGTTGATGGGGAAGAGCAATCGGAAATTTGGGCAAGTTTCAGGGTAGCTCGCCGGGCACTTCCCATAAGACGTAGATTTATTGAGAAAGACAATCTTGTATTTTTTGAAGGCTCGCATGACGGTTTTTTGCGATTCCATCGTGGTTGTTTTCATACCAGAAAGGTGTTTTTTATCGAGAACAATTTCTTTCTTATTTTTGATGAGATAACTGGTAAGGGAGAACACGCTATTGAAAGCTTCGTTCATTTTCATCCCGATGTCGATGTTCAGATTATCGAGGACGCTTCAAATCCCTTCACTTCGTTCAGAGCAAGCTCTTATGTCATTGCAGAGGCTGGTTCTGCCGTTTTGCAAGTCGTCCCATTTGGCATAGACGCGCTGGCGTTACAGAAGGGCGAGACCGAGCCGATACAAGGCTGGTATTCTCCGGAATTTGGAATCAGAATTCCAAACAGCACGCTTATTTTGCATAAAAAAGGATATTGCCCTTTACATATCGGTTATCTTATTGTTCCTTCAAAAAGACTCAACGCTAACGTTCAATTCAACGCAGGACGCAATCAATTTTCCGCCCAGATAGAATTTCCTGAAAAATCTTACGTCCTTTCACAAAATGAATATGAAATTCATATTGAGGTTGCGCCATGAGAATACTTTTTCTAACCCATTATTTTCCACCGGAAGTTAATGCGCCTGCTTCGAGGACTTACGAGCATGCAAAGGAGTGGGTCAAAGACGAAAACACTTTTGTTACAATGATAACCAACAATCCAAACCATCCGGAAGGCGTTCTGTATGAAGGCTATGAAAACAGATGGTTTCAAAAGGAAGAGATAGATGGAATTGAAGTTATTCGAGTTAAAACCTATCTGGCGCCCAATAAGGCGGTTTTTAAAAGGACTATCAATTACTTATTCTATATGCTAATGGCACAAGCTGGCTCGCTCAGAGTTGACAAACCAGATGTTGTTATTGCAACGTCACCGCAATTTTTCTGCGCATGTGGAGGTTATCTTGTATCTTTATTTAAGAGAGTTCCCTTTGTTTTCGAGCTGAGAGATATATGGCCAGAATCGATTGTTACTGTAGGAGCAATAAAGAAGTCTGTTATAATCAGATTTTTTGAGACAATAGAGTTGTTTTTATATAAAAGTTCCGATTGGATAATATCCCTTACAGATTCTTTCAAGGAAGATTTGATAAAAAGGGGAATAGATGCGAAGAAGATAACAGTTATTAAAAATGGAGTGGATTTAGATAATTTTAAAAGGGAACAGATAAATGTGGAAAAATTTAAGAGAGAGCTCGGAGTGGAGGAGAAAAAGATTGTATCATACATAGGGACACTTGGCATGGCGCATGCTTTGGATAAAATTCTGGATTGCGCTAAAAATCTACAGACTTTGAAAGATATGCATTTTTTCATTGTAGGGAGTGGGGCAGAAAAGGATGAATTAGAGAATAAAAGGGAAAAGGAAAACATCAAGAACGTAACTTTTGTTGGGCAAGTAAGCAAAGAAGAAGTAAAAAAGTATTATGCTATTAGTGATATTGGATTAGTTGCTCCGAGGAAAGATGAACTTTTTAAATCCGTGATACCTTCGAAAATATTTGAATATATGGCGATGGAGGTCCCAATTATTATAGGCGTTGACGGAGAAGCGCGCAAAATTGTAGAGGAATCTGGTGGTGGAATATACGTAGAACCGGAAAATGTAGAGCAAATGACTGAAGCGCTCAGAGTCCTTATACAGAATAAAGAAACTATAGCAGAGATGGGGAAAAACGCGAGGATGTATGTCGAAAGGAATTTTGACCGCAAAGAACTGGCACAAAAACAGTTAGATGTTCTAAAATTACTCGTATCAACCGCAAAAGCAAAAGAAAGAAGGAGGATATGCTCATAAAACTTGCGTTAATATTGTTGACTTCTACTTTTATGACTGCATTTATAATACCCTTCCTCCGCCGAATCGCTATTGAAAATGATCTAGTGGATAAGCCAGATGAACGAAAAATCCATCGTGAAATCACCCCGCGTGTGGGCGGGATTGCTATTGTTATTTCATTTTTTACCGCAGTGGTATTAGCCTATAGCTTGTTTCGTGCGGATTTGACGGATTCGATATTGTCCCTCACTGGGATTTGTATCGGTGGCGTACTGATATTCTCAGTTGGTCTTTTAGATGATATAAAAGGCTTGAACGCCCAAAAAAAATTTCCAGGACAGATTCTATCGGCTCTTGCGCTTGTCCCTTTTGGCTTTCTGATTAAGACGCTGGAAATCCCCTTTATTGGCACACTGCATCTGGGATTTTTCTTTGGGCTTGCGTTGACCATCTTCTGGGTAGTGGGAATAACTAATGCCTTCAATCTGATAGACGGCATGGACGGCTTGTCTTCAGGGGTCGTGGCAATAGCTTCCATCACTTTAGCTATCCTTTCAATTCTTTCAGGGAAGTTATTGATGGCAATCGTCTTAATCGCGGTTATGGGAAGTACCTTAGGTTTTCTTTGGCATAACTGGCATCCTGCAATGATCTTTATGGGCGATTGTGGGGCGATGTTTCTGGGATTTCTCTTAGCGGCGGTTTCTATTGAGCTCTCATACAAAAGTACAACAGCAAGTGCCATATTCGTGCCTATTCTTGCGTTTGGCTTGCCTATCATTGACACTATCTCTGCTATCAGCAGACGATTGTGGCATCGGAAGCCTCTATTCTCCGCAGACAAAGAACACATTCACCATAAGCTTTTAGATGCGGGATTTACGGTGAAGCAGGCGGTTTTAATCTTGTACGGCGTGTGTGTTCTATTGGGAGTTACAGCCTTGGTTACTACAATGGTCAGAAGTTCGATAGCGGTGGGGATTGTCTTGTTTGTAGCGCTGGCAGCTATTGTGAGTGTAACTGCTTTGAGCAAGTTGGCGAAGGCGCGTTCTCCAAAAATACGGTGAATTCAGCGTAAAATTTACCATGTTCATCTTTTCAGTTGCAATTTTTCTTTGTTTGGTATAAAATATCGGTGGTGTTACGTTAAAAGTGAAAACTATCCTGGTGATAGCTACATAATAAGCAACGATAAGATTTATAGAATTCAACCTGACGGAACATGGGAGGATGCAGGGAACAGAAGTGAGTTACTTAAAATAAGCGCAAGTGTAACCCAATGTCATAGGGGAGAAACAAAATGCAGAAGAACATAGATATAGCTAATAAGAAAGTTGGAGAGCTAAGGATGGATGTAGAGCAGTACACGTACACTGTAAAGAAAGAGGAAAAATATTGGAAAGTTATGTATAGATTGAGAAGCAAAAGAGTTAGAGGTGGGGGTGTTGATATCCTTGTGGATGAGACCAACCCCCAGGTTATCAACGTAGTGCGATATCAGTGAAGAATTCTTCCGTTTTTTAACGCTGTCAGCAGATTATTTAGTTCTGAAAAGTCAAGTTCTCTACATCTTGACGTTCAGGAGGGTTACATAATGGAAGGGGTCTAAATCCCCTCCCAATTCAAAAAATCCGTTATATCCGCTTAATCCGTTATAGAAATCCGTTGACAGCTTTTAAAGCAAATCAAGTAGGCAAAAGTTTTCAAGCAAAAGGCAGTGGAAAAGGTGAAAAACGAGAACAGAATCTCGTTTTCGTCTTCGCTCATCTGCCATTGGCTTTCAGAGTTGATTCCTGTTGACTTAACGCTTAAGTTGATACATATGGGGTAACATTTAGCATATACTTTACACGAGTTTTTCACTTAGGCGTTTCCAACTTTTAAACTATTCCAATTTCAAAATCTATCCGCTAATCTACGCGAA
>DTYX01000931.1 GCA_012961655.1 Candidatus Poribacteria bacterium | reverse complement strand
GTTTATCTTTTGAAAGGCAAAAGCCCCTTCCGCTTGAATACAAAGGCATCAAATTGAGATGTCAGACTTTTTCCGACCTTTGTATACCCTGAAGGGTTCTGCGGCTACAGTTACGAATATCGGATGGGGACACTACGGTCTATGGTATTTGATGTCTCAGATGGAACTTTGGAGATTAGTTTTGGTCCTCCATCATATAATGGACGGCACTCGTTCACACTCGACGGTCCAATTGGTATAAGAGAATACATGGCTATGTTTCCCCAAAAGAAAGACTAAGGAATAGGAGGAGGTTTTTATGACAAACAGACGTTTTCGGATGCTCTTTTTATCGGAGTATATCAAGGCCAAAATTCATACATCGGCATGTCCAGCGTGATACCTGCCACGCTCCAAAAGCTACCGAGCATGAAATCTCCGAACGCCAATCCGAGGAAACCTGCTCTCTGGTATCGTTTTCCAAGTAGTAGAGAAAAATGTTACCTGAACTGTTGGATTGTCGCGATAATATGCCTGGAGCGACCTTCTCAAGTAAATTATCTGGTCAATGTGTATATCTGTTTCTGCCATCGGTTTGCCATACGATTCTGGATAGATTACCTCCTTGGGTTTTTCAAGTTTATGTGCGTGAAAAATTTCATGTTCATCGCCTCCTAATTTCTGGGCTCCACCGTTCTTAACCCCTTAGCTCATTTGTCCCCTTTCACATCACGTCTCCCGCCGTGTTCGCAACGCTTCCAACTCCTTTCTCAGTTGCTCCAATTCCACTTCCGCTTCCAAACGGGCTTCAGCTTCCCGGCGCGCTTGCTCTTCTGCTTCCAAACGGGCTTCAGCTTCACGACGCGCCTGCGCTTCCGCTTCCAAGCGAGCTGTGGTTTCTCTCTGAAGTTCTTCTTCCAATTCGTCAGGAGTTAAAAGCCTCTCTCCTGTAAGTAGGTCATAAAGTCGCAATATCCAGATACTTTCGGTAACCTCTTCCAGTGGGCGGCGCTCCACCTGAAATTCCAATTTCAACTCTTCACTGCGAAGGCGTCCACCAATCTCCACAATTGGAGAATACCTCCCAGAAACTAAACGATATCCCTGCAAAGGGGGATGCAGATATTTGCCTGTTGGGTCAAAAAGAAAGTATTCGGGAACTTTTAGAATCCGCTCATACAATTCATATTTGTAGTTAAAGTCTTCCGCTTTAGTGTTCTTAGAAGTCACTTCCAAAACGAAATCAGGCGCTTTCCCCTCAACCCATGTCTGATAATAGCGGCGTCGGTGTTTAGGAACACCTTTCACTACGAATAAATCTGGCGAGACCTGCTCTCTGGTATCGTTTTCCAGATAGTAGATAAAGATGTTGCCTGAAACATAGACTGTTGGATTTTCGCGGTAATATGCCTGAAGCGCCTTTCTTAGGTCAATTATCTGGTCAATATGTACATCTGTCTCTGCCATCGGTTTGCCATCCGATTCTGGGTAGATTACCTCCTTGGGTTTTTCAAGGCTGTATGTGAAAAATTTCATCTTCATCGCCTCCTAATTCCGCTTACCCGGTCAACAGATGCAGCAACGGCACCTCTGGGGCAAATCGCACAAATGCTTCAGCATATTCGCAGCGCGATTCAATTCCGCGCCAACGGTTGCATGTTTTATACAGCGAAACGAGATGCGGTTGCGCGGCCAACTTTGTCAACGCTTCGATTTTCTGGTCGAATACATCTGAGATATCGACGTAATGGTCGGGGACAAATCCCACTCGTACAGCGGTGCCGATATTTGGCTCAAAGAACCTTATATCCCACGAGGCGCGAGCCATCTGCGCCGCCCGCACGGCGCTCTCCGACGCTACCCAGTGGGTCGGATATGTGAGTTCGGCTTGCCAATGCGTCAGAATAATATTCGGCCTGAAGTCTTTGATCTCTTGGGATAGCATCTCCATGCGCTCCGGCGTCATCCTGAGCGGATTATCTCCGAAGCCAAACATCTTTCCTTCGGCGCCAATCACCTCTGCGCACGCAAACGCTTCTTCCTCCCGGATACGACGTACTTCGTCAACGGATATATCCGGTCGTTGTTGATATAAAAGCCCACTCTCGTCTGTCTCGCCGTGCGTGAGCCACACTATTTTCACCTTAGCGCCAGCTTGTACGTGCTTAATCAATGTGCCGCCGCTGCGAGAACAGAAATCCGCCGGATGCGCGCTAATAGCCATAATTTTTAATTGATTAGCCATCTGTTTTCTCCTTGTCATAACTGTTCGTAGTAGCGCAATTTATTGCGCATCAAACAACAGCGATGAATCGCCTTACTACGAACGGCTCTAAAATTCCAATGAAACTCGAATAGCCTTGCCTTGTTGGGCAAAAGCAAAAGCTTCATTAATCTGCTCAAAGGGGAATTTATGCGAAACAATTCGGTCAAATGGATACTTATGCTTCGTTCTGCGTAAAAAGTCCAGCGCTCTTGGAATTACCCAGGCTTCGTATACAATAATTCCACGCAAAGTTTTACTACACCTTACGACCGAGCCAGGGTCGATTTCGGTTGGAAATCCTAAATTGATATTTCCTATCCAAAGGTATCGACCTCCCCATCGGAGCATTTCAATGCCCTCAGCTAAAACTTGCGGTGAGCCGGCTAATTCTGCGATAACGTCGGCTCCAACCTGCCGCGTCCACTCTTTCACGAGTGCGATTCGTTCCTGCATGTCTACTTCGTTGACGTTGATAACGCGGTCTGCGCCAAATTCTTGCGCTAATTCCAAACGTTCCTGAATTTTGTCAAGAACTATAATCTGTCCTGCGCCCACTTCCCGCGCGACCGCCGTCGCATAGAGCCCCAATCCGCCTGCACCCTGAATTACCAGAGTATCTCCCAACGTGATGCCGATTTTATGCAAACCGTAAATCACTTCGGACAGCGCGCAGTTGACAGGGGAAACCATTTCATCGGGCAATTCATTGGGGACTTTGAAAACCCAATGTCCTTGTTTCATGTAGTAATATTCGCCGTAAGCTCCATGAAAATGGGGATACTGTTCGCTGGATACGCCAAGCCAATCTCGATACCTGTTCGGACAGCCCGGAATACCAGTCAAACACGCCCAACATTTTCCACACGGCTTGAAATACGAATACACAATCCTATCCCCAACTTTCAGCGGTTCGCCTCTGCTATCCGTTTTCACATTTTCGCCCAACGCAAAAATTGTTCCAGTCATCTCATGTCCGAGTACCTGTGGAATACCTTTTTCTATTTTAGGGCCGCGTCCCTCCCAAAAATGAATATCCGAACCGCAGATGTTGGCTAACCGTATTTTTACCAGAATATCGTCCGGTCCTACGTTGGGGACTGGATACTCTCTGAATTCCATCGGGCGCCCGGATTCAGTAAATACTGCAACCTTTCCGTTCATTAAAATCACCTCCTTCTCGTTTCTGCCAGCCGCCGAATCAGATTGGGCGGTAATTGCACATAACGTTCCCCGCATAAAAGAAATTTTTGCGAAGCAAAAATTTGGGCGAGTGCCAGAGGCACAAAACCAGATATGCTCTGTTAAGCGAAATCGCCAGCTTTCCTCCATGTCTGCTCTCATTTATTGGTTAGACAGCTTACATATCTTAGAAACAAATTCTAAACAAAATCCCATTAATTGTTGGAATTCCTCTTCAGTTAGAGTTCTCGTTTTCCATTCTTCCCATAGTTCAAAGCTCTGTGAGATTATCCTACATAATTCGCTTTCTTGCGCATAAACCTCGTGAAAAGCCGAAACAGCCTCTCTTTTCCCACTCACATATCTGCCTTCGCCACAGAGTGCAACGCAAGCTGTTCTAAAGGTAGCTGAAAAAAACGCATAGGTCAGCTTATCCTTGTTATAGGATTGTATATCTCTTTCAAGGCTCGCTTAGCCAAGGCTTTTTCCTGTTCCCTTGTTGGCTTTGGGATAAGCGGTTTAATGTCGCGGCCATAGAGAAGCTTTCCCGTATTTATGAAATTGTGGTACTCAAAACCTGCGCCGAGGAAAGAATTGCCTGCTTGGATTTCATGAACCGTGGTGAGAGTAATTCCAATAGGTTCTTGGTGCAGTTTTATCAAATCCTTGAGTTTCCTGACAGCTATTTTTCTTGCCTCTTCCTTAAGTTCCTCCCTTATTTCTTT
>DTYX01000930.1 GCA_012961655.1 Candidatus Poribacteria bacterium | reverse complement strand
TTGTCGTTTCAACGCTTCACGATTGTAGGTAGATTTTCTAAAATCGACACCCACCATCACCGATGAAGAGGCGAATACTAGCTATGACATTAATCCAGGACCTAACAAAGAAGAGGATTCTACACCCGCCGAAGTGGCTGCCCGATAATATGTGCTATGCTACAATCATGGGTAGTCAGGCATACGGGGTGAGCGATGAGGATTCTGATGTGGATATATACGGCTTCTGTATGCCGCCGAAGCACATCCTGTTCCCCCATTTAGCTGGTGTTATTATCGGTTTTGGCGACCAAGGCGAGAGGTTCGAGCAATTCCAGCAAATCAACGTCACTGACCCTGATGCGCCCAATGGCAAAAGACGGGAGTATGACTTCTCCATATACAGCATAGTAAGGTACTTTCACCTGTGTATGCAGATGAATCCCAATATGGTGGATAGCTTATTCACACCAACTAACTGCGTTATACATTCCACAAAAGTGGGCGAGATGGTGAGAGCGGCAAGGCGTGATTTTCTCAATAAGAGATGCTGGCATACATACAAAGGATATGCGTATGCCCAGATGAAGAAGATGAGCAGTCAACAAAGGACGGGTAAGCGAAAAGAAATAGTAGACGAATATGGATTCGACGTGAAGTTCGGCTATCATCTTGTGCGGTTAATGGGAGAAGTCGAACAAATTCTTAGAGAAGGCGACCTCGACTTGCAAAGGGATAGTGAACGACTGAAGGCAATACGCAGGGGCGAATGGACAGAGGAACGAATCAGAGAATATTTCGCCGAACAAGAGAGGCTATTAGAGCGGGTATATAACGAAAGCAGATTACCAAATTCACCAAAGGATGTCAAAGCCAAACTAAAGAAACTTCTACTGAGTTGCTTAGAGGAACATTATGGCAGCTTAGAAGGCTGTGTTGTACAGCCGGACATCGCGGTGCAGGCGCTACGCGATATACAGGCAATAATAGATAATGCTTACAATTGAATTGCCTACAATGTTAACTCCGAATTCCGATTTTGATTCATGCAATGCTCTCCCAATTTTCGGGTGAACTATGAACGCTAAAATATTATATCCTGTCGCCAAACGCGCTTTTGATATCTCATGCGCGCTGATTGGCTTGATAATATTGTCCCCCGTTTTTCTCGTATGCATTATTTTGGCGAAATTTCAGTCGCCTGGACCAGTATTCTATCGAGCGAAACGAGTCGGACGCGGCGGGATAATTTTCTCCATGTATAAGTTTCGCACAATGGTCGTCAGTGCCGCGTCCATGGGGAGCAGTCTCACGACGTACAAAGACCCAAGGATTACAAAAACAGGCAATTTCCTACGTCGTACAAAGTTAGATGAACTGCCACAACTACTCAATGTTTTGAAAGGCGATATGAGCATTATCGGCCCGCGCCCAGAAGCCCCAGCTTATGTGAAATACTACAATGATGAACAGCGGCGTGTTCTTTCGGTAAGACCGGGAATCACAGGCCCAGCGCAACTGGAAAACCGCAATGAAGAGCTGAAACTCAAAGGGCAATTAGACCCAGAAGAATATTATATCAGAAAACTTCTGCCTGAGAAGTTAAACATTGACCTAAATTACATTGAAAACCGCAGCTTTGTTTTAGATTTGCAAGTCATCTTTAAAACTATATGGGCAGTGATAAAGAGTATATAACGTTTTATCTTTCACGCCCTAAAAAGGGAGTTGATAGTTATGACTCGCAGAACAACGATAGCAATAGTTCTGGCTGTTTGTGCGGGTATGCTTTTGTTGGTGTTCTTGGGTATTGTCGTCATTGTGAATCCACTAAGTGGTATTGGTCCAAAGGTTGCCGTCATTGAGATTACTGGTACAATTACTAATTCTGAACCCATCATTGAGCAGATTCACAGATATAGAGATAATCCGTCTGTTAAGTCGATTGTCCTACGGATTAATTCGCCTGGCGGCGCCGTCGTTCCGACCCAGGAAATTTATGCCGAACTGGGCAAGTTGAAGGCGAAGACTGGAAAGAAAATCGTCGCTTCAATGGGAAACACTGCAGCTTCCGGTGGATATTACATCGCTTGCGCCGCTGATGAAATCTTTGCCAACCCAGGCACACTCACCGGCAGCATCGGAGTGATTATGCAGATTATAACCGCGGAGGGTCTATTAAAAAAAGTCGGCGTCGGCTCAGAAATCATCAAAAGCGGAAAATTCAAGGATACCGGTTCGCCAATGCGCACTATGACAGACGAAGAACGAGCAATTCTACAAGAAACTATAGATGATGTACATACTCAATTCGTCGATGCAGTCTTCGAAAGTAGACAACATAAAGGTTTAACTCGAGAGCGGATAGTAGATTATGCAGATGGGCGGATTTTCTCCGGACAACAGGCATTCGAAAGAAATTTAGTCGATGAACTCGGAGATTTGCAGGACGCAATAAAACGCGCCGGGGAACTCGGAGGAATTAAGGGTGAACCCAGAGTCATTAAGCATAGACGGCGAAAAAGCCTGATGGAAAAAATTCTGGGTGTCTCAGTTGAAGGAAAAGTTGAGGAATTATTCGACAGTCGTATATCGCTGAAGTATGAAATATATTAGCCTCTACGTGATGAACGAGAAGTCACTTGTCATCATTCATCACTTTTACGGTTAGCTTTAACGATTTTTTCAGAAGCGATATGTACAGTGCCTGGTCGATAACATTGTAGCGATAGCTGTTGATGAGCAATGCAAAGACCGAAATCAACAGGATAGATAAAATTATCCAGGGATTTTTTTCGATTCTGATGTTACCGATGTTCCGGTTCTTCCAACCTCTTTTTCCTGCCATAATTTCTAATTAACCGTAAAGTCACTTAACGTGTTTTGGCCTCAACAAATGTCCGAAATTCATCAAGGGCAATCTCTTGACCTTCTTGCGGGTAATCATAGGGGAATAGCCACCATTCCTCGGTAAAAGAGGCGCTTTCACCCGGTTTAAGTGTCTCCATAGGTCCGATTGGCTCCAATTCACACATCTTCTCTTTGAAGTACCAAATTGAAATAGTGAACCCCGCCATTTCTCCGTAGACTCGTTTCGGGTACACCGGAAATCTTTTCACAAAGAGCAGATTGTCCCGTGTAATGTATCCCAGCCATCCGGCATACGAATCAATCCCGAATTTAGGTTGAGGCGGCGTCCCGGATATCTCAAGAAAGCCATCCCTTATCTTTATGTTCGGATGTTCCTTAGGGCGATAGTTCATCACTGGTCCAGGGCCGTAAAGGATGTATCCCAAGGGGAAACGACTTTTGGGGTTGAGCGGGATAAGACAGACCGTAAAAGGGGATGCAAAAGTTCGGCTCCAATGCGAGTATTGTTTTGTCTCTGTGCTGACATTCTTAATAGTCTGGGTACATCTGAGGAGCGACGATTCTTTATCGAGCTTGAACTCACGGATGAGTTGAACGCCGGTTGCAGCATCTTTGACGCTGGTCAGACGCGCCTCGCGCGGCGCGATAATTTCAGCTCTCCATTTGCCGACCCAGAGGTTCGGATGGCGAGGAATAATCTGCTCCGGGCCGATATCAAAACGCCCTCCGGTGGGGTCGATTATCTTTCCACCCGCCGTATAGGTCCATCCATCCTGCTCTGGGTCGATGTACAATGCGTTCTTCCCATTCAGAGAGTATTCCAAAACCCTACCTCCGCAGTTTGGTTCCAGTATGACTTTGGTGGTGTTATTGAAAAGTTGAACACAGTTAGAATAACCATGACTGCTTACCCAAGCTGTTCCCTCTGGAGTATCTTGGGAGAAAGCATAGTTGCAAATTAGCATAGTCATCGTGAAAATAAGCAATTCACAAGCGATTCTCTTTAACATTGACTTATATCCACTCTTCATATTTCCCTCCTGAAGCTATCACCAAAGCATCGTTGATTTGAGACTTAGGTAACTTCAATTTGTTGCGATAATACTTCGTTGCAGCGCCGAAAGTTACTTCTACTCTCCCCCCTCTTGGAACCACAAAGACACCAAGAACACAAAGGAAAGTTTTTCCTTCGTGGTCAGTGTTCTCTGTGGTTAA
>DTYX01000929.1 GCA_012961655.1 Candidatus Poribacteria bacterium | reverse complement strand
TTCCGCTGACAACCCTTCTCATACGATCAGCCTCGGAGTCATACTCCTGGCTCAGGTCTGCCATCTCATTAAGACCAACAGCCTGCACTGTAGCTGCCGCCAAGGCGCAGGCATCGACGGTATTTTGTTCACCGTTCAACCAGAACCTTTCGCTCGCATTTACGCTTTTGTCCTCCAAACAGCCCAAAGAATTGACGCAGAATTAACAGCGATACAAACAGAACCGATGTTTCGCAGGTACTTGCTTTCCAGAGGGGAGGAAAGCATAATTGTAGATGGCGTTAAAGATATTGCTATCCAGGTTGTGCAAGAAAAACCGAAATTTGGGAATGTTGTGGTGGATAGCCTTGAAGATATCTGCTGTAATAAGATTTGCGCTATTGTAGGGAGAGGAGAAATCAAAGATTATATCGACCTTTATTTTCTTCACCAGTATGGATATAGCATAAAAAAATACCTCTCTTTTGCTCAAAAGAAAGACTCAGGCGTTTCAAAAGCTACCATAGCTTACGTACTTAGCGAGGTAAAGTTTTTGGAAATCCCAGATTATATGGTAAAGCCTCTATCTATAGAAGAACTGCAAGCCTTTTTTCAGGCATTATCCGATGAACTGGCGTTAGATTGCTTCGCAGATACTATACGTTGAATATTTTGCACGTGAGAAAATTTGGGGTCAAGACCGATTAACAATCGGGAGGGAAAAGGGTTTTTACTCACTTCTTTACGAAGTAAAGGAATCCTCACATTCTCGCGTGCATTTTTTTATTTCTGTTGATTTTCGTTTCCAATCTTGCGGCGCCTTCTGAATTGACGGAATCAACTCAGAAGGTGGTGCAAAACTGGAAACAAAGATTCAGCAGTTCTCAAAAAATTGGAAGATGAATTATGAATCTACGAATAATAATTTTAATTGGCAGCTTAGGACTACTAGGATTCTTATTTTATCCACGAAGTGAAAAAGCGCAGATTATTGCTGAGCAAAATTGGATCCAAAATATTGAGAAGATAGACAACGAACCGCTACACTATCCTATCACCGGCAAGTCTAATCCGAAAGTCAGCACTTATGATTTACATTTTATCTATAATTTAGACAAAGTTGATTTGACTTTTGAGAATCCTTCTGAGCAAGGGCCAAGGCAGTATGATATTCTCGTAAGCACGCGACTTGATAAGCGATTCAACAGAGCCTTTTCTTATACGGCGAATTCGATTGAATATACCTACTCAGTGCAACATTTCCCGCTGCCCTTAGAAGGACGGTGGATACAGGTCGCGGTTAACGACTGGTTCAGCGCTGAACCGAATCTGATTGATTTCAAGATAGGCGCTCAATATAAGAGACCAGGCCCGATTATTTCTGAAACCGCCAACTGCAACAACATAGAATTATATAAGTTGACCGATGGGATTATTTCGAGCGCCTCAAAATGGGTTGGCGCGCGGCGGATTGAAACAGAGGTCAAAGACGAAAGCGGCAATAAGAAAAGGGAAGTTGAATATAAAACCGCGGATGTCGTCATTGTAACGGTTGACTTGGGCGCGCTGAAGAAGATTTATGGCACGCGTGTGACAACTGACGGCCCTTCAAATAACGTCAAACGTTACAGCATACTCCTTTCAAACGATGGACAAAGATATAACCGCGTTTATACTTCTGATGACCTAGAAAATCGAACGATTTCCTCGCTATATCTTTTTGAACCGAATTCCGTGTCAGCCCGCTACATTCAAGTTAGAATTGAAAATGGAGATTGGTATGGAGATTACCCCGAAATGCGGGAATTTGAGGTGTTCACGGATGAATATCGTCTCCCTTATGAGCCGGAGAAGGATATTAACGAATACAACGCTATGCAGATATATTATGATAACTGCGGCGAGGAAAATTCTTCCTCGCCCAATCTGGTTCAAGGTTTCCCCTTTGACCGCGGTCCTAAAATCCCCCCCTTAGAACGCTACTACCTCAAAGAGGGCTATGAGGTCGAAGAGGGCAACACTCCCAATCAAAGAAGTTTTGCCTACCACTATGACACCGTTATCTTTGCCTATGATTCCTTAGACCCACAAGCGTTATACTGGGTTCAAGCGACTTATTTACAGCCCAAAAACAGCGCTCGAATTCAAAATCTTTTAGCGGATGGGTTTATCCTACACGGCAGTGAATATCCGATATCCCACCTGATTTTCAATTCAGATGAAACATCGCAAGTTCGCGGTGAAGCGATTAATCGTCGTCTTGAGCAGGACGAATATCCACTCGGTTTGGGTAAAGCGGAGACATTTCTCTTCTCGATTCCAACCGAAGCGTACTCAGACGGGCGTCTGGAATTGCATTTCAATCGTTTAGCCGGGCCGAACGCCGTAGTATCGGAAGTTGGATTATTCGAAGCCTATCTTCGCCCAAAGAGCATTACTGCCGTGGCGAAAGAACCCGCTGTTGCGACAGAAGTAAGCGTTCCCATCGTCATTGATGGTGAACTCGACGAATGGCCGATGCTCTATCCCATTCTTCCGGAAGGATATAGCGGAGAAAAAGAAACTCCAATCCGAGCCTATCTCCAATGGGACCGAGACAATCTTTACCTGGGGGTTGAAGTCGATAGAATCGCCTTAGCAAATACCGGCGGACGGATTTCCAATGATGTTCTCAAATCGCCTGATATCCTGGAAATCTTTATCGACGCCGCGCTGAATAAGCATCCCCGAATGTACACGTATAGCGACCATCATTTTATCTTCGATTCACTCGGCTCTGAGAAGCTAGCAAGGGGAATAAAGGTAGTTCAACGTCACCATCATCTTGACGCCATACCCGCGACAATTCCAGACCGTAAGGAGATAGAATTTTCCTATCGTCCTGATGCGGATGATAAAAGGTATGCGCTGGAAGCTCGCATCCCCAAAGGAGAAGTTTTACAAAAATTTGAGCCAGAATTGGGTAAATTAATCGGATTTAATTATATCTTGCGAAACCGATTTGCTCAAAATATTTTCTGGGCGTCTGAGGATACCAACGCAGCGCCTCGTGAGTGGGGGGAAGTCGAACTTGTGGGTAGAGTGAATGGCGAAATTATAATCTGGAATGAAACGGCAACTCAAACGATAGAAGATTTTAACGCGGGGGATATTATCACGATTGGCGTTATAGACAGCGATAGAAATACCGATAGGCATTCACCACAGACTGTCAACGTAAAAGTTACTGGCGATTTGACTAGGGACAATAGGCTTCTTAGCCTCTACGAAACGACATTGGAACAACTACTTAGCGGCGCGGCGCCTTCCGATACGGTCAATGTCCCCAACGGACAGATTTTCGCCGTTAAATTGAAAACCGAATACGGCGTTGCTCTTCCGTCCCAGAGTGGAGAAATAGGGGCGCTGTTTGTCGTTCAGGGTAAAGAGAAAGTTACCATTACATACACCGACCCATATTACCTCGACATGCCTCCCGCATCTCAGGGGCGGACATCTACCGAGAGGCAAATCTCGCGCGTTTTAACGGTCAACACAGGCTCAACAGGAACTCTGGCGATTTTGTCGACAACCGGCGAGCGGATAAATGAGTTCAGCGCAGGCGAGACGTTGTTTTTTGAAGTAATCGACGCTGACCTACCTAGCGCCGCCGTTGCGGACTCGCAGGACGACAAAGAACGCCAGCCGCCAATCACCAATGGCCAATCACCAATAAACGATAACCAAATCGAAATAACCGTCGCAGTAACTCAAACCGGAGAATCCGAGAGAGTTATCCTTACAAGTCAGAACAAGGATGTCCTTGAACAAAGTGAAGGGACGGAAATCCCCCCGGCCCACTTTAGTAAAGGGGCAGAAGAGATATATCGCGGTTCTATCAAGACAGTATACAGTGAGAAACCGAATCCGGGGGACGGCGTTCTGCAAATCGCCGGGACACAACTGGTTCGGGTGCGATACATCGATAAAATTCAACACACCGGCAGAACAGATGCGACGGTCATAGCGGAAGCCAGAGTTAAAGTCGGTTATACCGCCCAAATAGTTCTTAACCCTGTGAAAACTCTCCGAATCAAAAACGGTCAGAGATATTTCAGCGCTGGCGATACAATCGATGTCCTGATGACAGATGCGGACCTAAATCAAGATGCTATGCAACAAGAGTATGCAGAAATTGTCATCGTTGGCGATATACTCCAAGACCGGCTGGTGGTAAGGCTACGTGAAAACGGCAATCCCGGCGAATTCGTCGGTAGCTTCACAACTCAATTCGCAACAGAAGCAGATATGGATGACGACATCTTGCAAGTTACGGGAAAAGAATCGATAACCGCCACTTACATCGACGCTTTGCAAGGTTCCGGCGCGACGAACGTCACTGTTACCGATACTATCAAAGTCAACACCGGCGACAACGGCATGCTCTCTATTGTTAAGTCGAATTATATCACCGATGTAAAAACTTTCAACGCGGGGGATACCCTATACTTCCGCCTGCGCGATGCCGATGAAGAGAGCCCATACATTCAGATAACCGTTACAGGCAAGAAGACCGGCGATACGCTGAAAGTGCCGTTGACGTTAAGCAGCGCAACTGAGGGCGCCTTCTTCGGCGAACTTGCGACCGAATATGGGACAAAACCGATTTTGGATGACGACCGGCTGCAAGTCGTCGGCGGTGAACAAGTGGAGTTTACATATCTGGATAAACTGCAAGCAACGGGTCAGACAGATGTTCCCGTCAAAGTCTATTGTGAAACCAGAAGAGGATACAACGGACTATTGACAATTTATGGGGAGAGAAAGGGCGAGATGGAGGGGAATCGGAATTCGGAATTCCCCATTTCCCCGGCGACACTCCCATATTCTCCTGAAGAGATAGAGACATTCAAAGCTGGGGACACCCTAATAGTAATGCTGGAGGATTTCGACCTGAACATCGATAGCACGACCATCCAGTCGCTTGTCTCAGAGATTACCGCCTCGGAAAATAGCACGCGAGACACCGTTCGTATATCTTTATCGGAAATCAGCGCGGACGCGGGCATATTCACCGGCGAACTGAAAACCGCTTACGGCGAAGAAGCGATTGAAAACGATGGCATTTTGCAGGTTCAGGGAAATGGAGAGGTAACTTTCAGATACATCGATGCCCTTCAAGATACCGGCGAAACTCAAGTGTCGATTGAGATAACCGTTACAGTAGAAACAGGCGTGAGGGGCAATCTGGAACTATACAACGCCGATGCGTCTCTGTTAATCGGCAGTTTCAGCGCCGGAGAAACACTGCTGTTGCGACTGAATGACAACGATTTAAACCTGAATCGGGAGATGATAGACAGCGCATTCGTTACAGTTACGGGCAATTTATTGGGGGATGAAGTTTCTATCACTTTGGATGAGACCGAAATCAACAGCGGCGTTTTTCAAGCTCTCTTGCGAACTCAATACAGCGATTCCGCCGATTTTACCGATAACATCCTCCAGGTCAAAGAAAAGGAACTTGTTACCGCGACTTATGTTGATAAAATCGTTGGGACGGGCGAAACAGATGTATCCATTCAATTGAAAACGTTCGTCCTGAGCAGCAATCCGGGAATCCTTCTGATTACAAATGGAAACTATAATAAAGAATTGGGCAGATTCGAGGAGATAGGCAGTTTCAACGCCGGGGAGACAATCTATTTCTGGTTAGAAGACCTACTCCTTTCGGAATTCGGAATTAAGCGGAATTCGGAATTAGCGAAGATAACCGTATCCGGAGATAAAACCAACGACTTAGCTGAAGTCATCTTAGAGCCATTTCCCGATAAAGAGGGCGCTTTCTTCGGTTCCATTCCCACCCGCTACGGCACAACCCCCATCTACGATAATACCTTAGATGTTGTGGGAGATGCAGAAGTAACCGCCGTTTACAAACCAAATTTCCCAGGCATATACACGCCGCCTGTAACAGATAGCGCTTATGTGAATAAAGGGACGAGAGGGCATATCTTAATCGTCCGCGCTGACGGCACAAAGATCGATAATTTCAACGCCGGCGCAACGCTGTATTTTCGCCTGCAGGATAGCGACCTCAATTTAAATCCCTACGCTCCAGATTCCGCCGACATCTGGGTACATACGAGCGCCGAGGGAATCGGGAAAATCGTGAACCTGCGGGAAACTTCGGAAAGCTCAGGTATCTTCAGCGGTAGTCTGAAAACAGAATACGGGCGTATTATCAAGACTCCTGAAGTCTTTAAAAATTCCTTAATTCCGAATTCCGTCTTGGGATTACTCGGCGGCGAAATCGTAACGGCGACTTACACTGACGCGCTCGTCGAAACGGGCGAAACCAATGTTGAAATTCAAGACGCCTGCCGCGCCAATATGGTCGGCAAAGCGGTCTATACGACCGAAAAAGTCATAATCGATGGCCTGCCGGACAAATGGCCGTTAGAAAACGTTATGAGGACGGAACAAGGCGAAGCGCTGATGTGGGCGCAATGGGACGCGAACAATCTATATCTCTTCGTACAGATTCAGGATACAGAAGTGGTCGTCCCTGACCCGACAAAATGGTACCGCGGCGCGGACGCGCTCGAACTGCATGTTGACCTTCAACCGACTGAATATACTCGGCCGACCTACTTATCCACTGCGCTAAAATCGCAAACTTATATACTCTGGTTCTGTCCCGAAGGCGGCGGCCTAAATGGGCGCGACAAGTACGCTGGACAAGCGCGTCCTAAGCTGATTTATAACTACTCCCCCCCTATTGGCATGGCATTCCGCCCCTACGATGATTATTACACGATGGAAATCGCTATTCCCTTCGGCGTCGTACTCGGTGGGTTCGACCCATTAAAAACACGCCGAAAACAACTCATCGGATTCAACTACATCATCCACCGGTCGGACGCGCCGCCGGTCCAATGGGCGCAACCAGCAAAACCCGGCGTATCAATCCCACCCAGTGAATTAGGTATACTCATCCTTCAAAGAGAGGAATAGCTTGATTTTCAGTTCAGAAACGAGTAGTGCTACTTCGTCGGAAATAATGTCTTAACCAAAACTTGGTCTTTTGTATCCTGGTTTTTGAGATTAAACTCTCGTTTTACTTCGTATTGTCATTAAATTTTTATTTGCAATCCCGGCGCTAATCTGTTATAATATAAACTGAAATTTGACGGGGGGTTTTAATCGAACCGATGTGGAATTGAAACTCTAGATGGTCGGAAATCCGACCATTAGAGGAGTTTTTTGTCAACAACCCTACAAGCCCTATGTTGACTCTGTGCTACTCAGTAGCTACGTTATTCCAGTTAGGCAGTTTACGAAGAAAACTGCTGAGCGCAGCGAACAGACCCTGGGGTGCTCCACCAGCCCCGATTCCGAAGACTTTCGGGACATGGCTCTCTGATGGCGACCGGTCGTTTTATTGCCGGTCATTGTAAACAGTCCTGAGAGGTAGGGACAGTCAACCATAGGACGAACATAGCGGGACAAGCTGGAATAACATTGGTGGGGTGGAATCTTACTCTGAAATGAAATTTAACCACAGAGAACACTGACCACGAAGGAAAAACTTTCCTTTGTGTTCTTGGTGTCTTTGTGGTTCCAAGAG
>DTYX01000928.1 GCA_012961655.1 Candidatus Poribacteria bacterium | reverse complement strand
TTAAAACGTCCTGTGGCGCCAACAGCGGGCTTCAGTCCGCTTTTTTCGACTTAGCGTAGTGATTTATCGCAACGCCTTGAAGTATTCGGATGAGGCGCTAAAAATGTACGGTTGCGATTGCAACAACAGCGCCTCTTTGGAAAAGGCGACGGTAAATTCATTGCCATCTCGGTCAATCAAACGATAGAGCGGAAACATCGCTGGCAACCGCAGCTTTGCGCGTAAAGTATCAGCTCGTTCCTTTCGTATCAAACACACCAACTTTTTGGGTCTAATCCATCTGTTGATACGATTGATGAACGGAACTCCGTCAACTTCAATCTGGAAGCCATACAAAACCTGCACGGCTCGATAATCTTTTGATTCAAATTTCTCCTCAATCGGGTAATTGCACAACAATCTGAACCTGAGACGTTCAGCGCGATAGTTGAGCAGACGCAGGTAAACTTCTGCATATTGATACTTATGAGAAGTAGCGCCGCGTTTCTTCACTTCTCGGAAAAACTCCGATTTGCTGATTAATTCTACTTCAGCGTTGCTCAACACCCAGAGCAGGTTGTAATCCTTAATCTCGCCGTCGGTTTCATCGATGATGCCGCAGGTAAAAGGCGTTTCTCCGCGAAACTTTATGACGGCGTCGTCGATGATTTCCCCTCTCTCCTGATTGATAGCGTAGTACCATTTGACCCGTTCAGCGATGTCTGCGTTGTAAATCTGCGTGTAAGTTTGGGTGAGCTTATCGCGGGTGGCGGCGTAATTTTCGCGCAGGCGCGGATGTCCCAGTGTATTAATCACATGCGCCGCGTGTAGCCAACCCCACGATTTCTGATAATGCCTGAAATCATTCACGGGGGAGAATATCCCCTCTTTTTCTTCCGTGCCTCGCACCAATTCAAAAAGCTCCGATTTTGTCAACTCTGACCTGTCGGCTAATTTTTTTTCAACGCGCTCGTAGGAATACCTGGGCAAAAGCGAATGAGCCATATATGCATCAAAAAATATCTCTTCGTCGTCGGGTCTGGTATACTTCTTATGGCGTCCTAAGCGTCCAAGTCGTTGAATCCATGTTCCCGGGTCAAGAGCCTCAAAGATAAGAAAATTGATTTTGAAATCCACACCTATGTCCACTGTTGATGTTCCTACCAATAAATCGCTTTCGAGCAAGGCGAAACGTTTCTCCGCTATTCCAGTTAAACCAGTATTTTCGCCAATTTTAAGATTTTTTGGGAACTCCTCTGCCTGTTGCCGCTCTTTAAGAAAAGCGACGATTCGCTTCGCCAACGCAACGGAATTGACGATAATGGCGCCGCGAGAATTTGGATGCGTTGTAAACCAGTCTGCAATCAAGGGATAGTTCTGTTCTATCCATTCATACGTCTTGCGTCCAACGGAGTGGAAATGCAGGTCAATTTGTGCGCTAATAGGTTGCCATTTTCCTTTGGGCAACGGCTCTTCATGCGCATAGCAGCCTTCGATGACCTGATATTTTACGCCCGCTTCCTCCAAACATTTTAGCAACATTGGGCTGGGAGTCGCTGAAAGAAAAATGAACTTTTTCCTGTATGGCAAATTTCCTGTTTGCTCAAGTACGTACAACAGCGATGTCAATACGGACACAACTTCGGTTGCGCTATAGATGTGAAATTCATCGAAAAGAAATAGGTCATAAAGTTCAATAACACGCTGTAACAGAGCGTCGGGATTCTGGGTTTCGCGAAGATATTTGAAATTGGCGATTAAATTGAATATATCAGGGTTCGTAAGCAAAATCGAGTTTTTCCATGTCAATTGGTCAACAGCTTTCCCCTGACTGCGCAAGTCGAAATCCGCTCGTAATTCATACAGCCTGTCGCTATACATCACATCCTGTAGGATATTTGTCTGGAACAATTCTTGATAGTTCTCAATCTGCCGTTGCTGGTCATTTATCAACTCATTAGTCGGGTACATCGCCAGGATGGCCCGGCCATCCAATAAGGCGGGCAAATAAGCCGCTAAACTTTTCCCATCGCCTGTCATAGCTGTGTTGAAAACAACTTCAGCATCTGAATTTGTGACAGCCGATAGGGTTTCAGCTTGATGTTGCCTGAGTGATATCCCATTGGGTAATTCTATATCTAATTTCGGCTCCGATAATTTTGAATAGACTGCACTGACTCGAATGTGCCTCATTACTTTACACTTCCTTTCGCCTTCATGTAATGCTCCAGCGTTTCCCGAAGTTGCATATCATCTGGATATTCCTCCGCCAAACTCCGCAATAACTTCTCCTGTTCCACTATAAGCTTAACCGCCCCTCGATTTCGGCGGTTTGCAAAGCAAACTGCTGAGCACAGCGAACAGGTTTTCGACAAAGCATCGTGGCAATTTTCTGCGTGATATGATTGTTCCCTCCATAAGAATATATTTTTACTACACGCAGAATATTATACAATAAAGTTGTTGTGACTTAGACTACAACTTCAAAAAAAATTCAAAAATTTCAAAAAATTTTTTAGCTATACATTTTGAGCATCTCTTCTGCGATTGTTTTGAATTCTTCACGCAGTTCCGGAGGTTCGAGGATTTCCGCTGCTGGACCGAGGGAGAGAACCCACCAGGAAAATTCTTCCTTCGGCACATGCACTTTGATAATGACGGAACCGTCGGGAAGTCGTTCGACAATTTCCTGCGTAGAGTGTCGTTGTTTCTCTTCAACAAGGTAGGCTTTGTGCGATGCGATTTTGACTTTGATATCCATGGGTGAACCACTAAATAATTCCCACATCAACGATAAACGCTCGTCAAGGTTAAAATCAGGCGGATATTCAAACTTCTCATCGGTGAGCTGGACATCTTTGAATCGGATAATTTTGAAAAAACCGATGTCCTCTGCCAGATGTGCGTAAGCGGCGAGGTACCAGTCTTCTCTGCGGAAGAAAATAGCGTATGGGTCAAGTTTATGCTTCAACGGCTCTTGCTTGCCGCCCGCCTGATATAGAGCAATAACTGAGCGCTGTTCCTCAACGGCTCGCTCCAGAATCGCAAAGAACCGTTCTACACTTTCATAATTATTGCCAGATTTGACTTTGATGGATACTTTGTCCACACTTCGCATCGCTTCTTGAAGGAGGAGTTCTAAAGGGCGTTCGAGTTTATTCAAGGCACTTTTGAGGTATTTTTCAAATGGAGGGGCAACACTTATTGGGCAGGCATTAAGAGCAATCAAAAGCGCTCGCGCTTCCTCCGCAGTGAAGCTAATGGGCAACGGATTGCCGCCAGGCTCTATCCACCAGCGCCCATTCTCATTGCGAATAAAGCAGATTCGCGTTAGTATCCGCAAGTCGTCATAGATTGTGCTCCTGTAAACGCCATAATAATCCGCTAACTCAGAAACACGCCAACGTTTCTTCCCTTCAAGTCTACTGGCTAAATCAAGAATCCGTTCAATTTGTCTTTCATTCCGCTCCGGCATCTTATATTCCCCCATTTTTGGAACGTTTCAATTAATCTTTGTAAATATCAGATCTATTCATTTTTTCATCTCCCCAAAATACAAGTATAGCAGAAAAGAAATCTTGGGTAAAGGAAATTTTCTCAAAGTTCATAAATTCACTTGCAATTTTCCTCCTTTTTCAATAAAAAAAGGACGAGACAATAGGGGGTTTGGAGTGAATCGATGCGCACTGATAGCCACATTTTTCGTATTTGCTGCTGTTTTCATCTATTCTTATTGTTTATTGGCTGAACAAAATAGTACATCGAATGCTGATGTTTCGGAAAGCAAGAGGGTGGAAGAACTAAAAAGAGAGAGAGAAGCTAAAATAAAGACGAAGGAAAAATACGAACGGGAAAGGGAATCTATTCTAAAGCAAGAAAAAAGCGTCCTGCGAGAACTTCAAAATTTGGATAGAGATTTGAAGGAGAAAAGAGAGGAGCTTCGTCAATTTGAAGCGGAGCTAAAATCCAACGCCCAGAAGCTTCAGGAAATTAAAAATGAATTAGAAAATTTGTTGCGAAGCGGAGACAACAGGTCGTTTCAATCTCAGAGGTGAGATTCTCTTCTTTTCTACT
>DTYX01000927.1 GCA_012961655.1 Candidatus Poribacteria bacterium | reverse complement strand
CGCGCAATCAATTGCGCTACTACAAACACTTTACGGGTAGAGGTGGTCCCTGACCAGCGAATCGTCGGTCAGAGACCGACGGACGCTACCCTATCAAGACTTTTACAGTGCACTACAGGTGTGTTAAAATCTTTTCCTGATAGAAAAGACTGAAAAGGGAATATGACAGCAAATTCAAGGATTTATCGAATACATATTCGGTTAATCCCAGGATTCGTTGTCATAACTTTCGATAATTAGGGGGAACTGATATGCCCAGCAAAAAGATAGTATGCCTCGGTGGAGGAAGCGGATATTTTACTCGAGCGCTCGGTGACATAGCCGTGACCGAGGGTTTAGCCGGAAGTGAAATAACGCTCTACGATATCGATATGGAGAAAGCGGAAATTATGGCTCAACACGGCGTTCGTCTCGCCCAAGAGAGCGGATTGGGTATGACCGTGCGAGCCTCAAAAACGCTCGCCGATGCCGTGGACGGCGCTGATTTTGCCGTCTCCTCCATTGGCGGCGCAGGCGCCTCTATCGGTGGAGTTTACGGCACTGCGGCGCACATTCAAGACATCCTTATCCCGGCTCGATATGGGATTTTTCAGGTGGTCGGCGATACCGGCGGACCTGCTGGAATGATGATGGGATTGAGGAGCATCCCAATCTACATCAATATCTGTCGAGAGATGGAGAAACGCTGTCCAGAAGTCATACTCATGAATCATTCCAATCCGATGGCAGTTCTCTGCCGCGCTATGGAAAAGTATACCGATATCAAAGTGATAGGCGTCTGCCACGGCGTGCAAGGCGGAATTATGCGGATAGCCAATCTGCTCGGCGTAAACCCACACGAACTCGATTGTGTCTGGATAGGCACAAATCATTACCACTGGTTCACTCGCATCCGCCATCAGGGGGAAGATGTTTACCCCGAAGTGCGCCAAAAACTGGCAGAGCGCCAAAGTCCAAAGGGAGAGATGATGACGCAAAATCTCTCTCAGATTTACGGACACACAATTGTCTATCCGCCGGATGACCATGCTTTTGAATTTTATCCATTTACCGCCCGGCTCTCAGATGTCGAAGCTGTGCCTTACGGTTTCGCCGAAGAACTCAAGGAGAAGTACGCTCACCTCGAGAAAATGGCTGCGGTTAAATTATCCGAGGCGGAAGCGAAAGCCCAACGTCAAAATCAACTCAAAAGTTTTGCCGAGCAACTTCAGAACGTCAAACCGCCTGAAAGTCCTTCTGACCCGCTTACGGGCGAAGGAATCGGAAGTTTGATGGAAGCCATCGCTCTGGGAAGACGGCAGGTTCAGATCGTCAATATCGCCAACAACAGCGCTGTTCCCAACCTTCCAGCTTACGCCAATCTTGAGATGGAGGCGATTACCGATTCCTGCGGCGTCAGGGGAATTTATATCGGAGAAGCGCCGATGTCTTTGAAGGGAATTCTGGAAAAGAGGATAGCCTGGCAGGAATTAGTGGTGGATGCAGGCGTGAAAGGGGATAAGAATTTAGCTCTCCAAGCCCTTCTGCTCGACGAGATGGCAATCTTGCCGGAAAAGGCGGAACAGATGTTATCAGAACTATTAGCCGCATCCAAAGATATGCTGCCCGCGGGGTTGCAATAACCCGATGAAACGTCGGGCGTCTACAAGGAGAGTAGGGAGGCATTGCTTGTAGGTCGAGATTCCGTAAGACGAAGTCGTCGGTGAGCGAAGCGAACATACCCAAAAGCGAATCCTTGACGAACTGTCAGAAATCTTAACGGAGGTAATCAATGAAAAAATCAGAACTGGTAACGCCACACCATCTCACACGAAAAGCACTAATCTACATTCGCCAATCCCATCCCAACTCGGCCATCTCCCATCAGGAGAGTCTACAATTGCAATATGCACTGAAACAACGCGCCATCAACCTGGGATGGGGCGAAGAAGGCATCCAGATTATCGACAATGACTTATACTGACTGCTACCTCTGCTATCCATCGAGAAGGATTCAAAGAATTGGTCTCCCAGGTAACTGCAGGACGGGTCGGCATCATCCTTTCCTATGATGTGACCCGACTTTGCAGAGTCAAAAAAGACCCAAATCTCGAAATCCAAGAGCGGATACAGTTAATCTTTACTCAGTTTCAGAAAATGAAGTCTGCCTCCAAAGTGCTTCGTTTTCTCAATCAGAATGAATTACGGCTTCCCCGCCACTTCGCAGTCAGTCGCATCCACGTCGCATCGCTGGCTACCTCACCGTACCTCAGATTGTAAAAGTGATTGACATGAAACCCTAGATCCGTTAGCTAAAAATTGGGTTCTTTACAGGAGTATCAAGATGACTAATCGAAGGCGTTATTAACATCGGAGCTACTACCCAAAGTCTCGGAAATCTGTACTCGAAAGCAAATCTTTATTTATAGTTTGCATCATCCGCCAACAACTCAAGTTAAAACAAAGCTCAGTTTCGTGGTTTAAGACGAATTCTCGCTAGACTTCAGCGGTTCTGCTACAGAATTATTTTGTCATACTACTTATTAGAGGCTGCGAAATCTTCGCCATTCCCCGCCGGTTGCGGATTCGATGAGCAGACGTTCTTTCTGGCTCTGTCGCAGTTGCCGCTCAAGGTCAATGCCATCCCAATGAGACAACAGACGTGATTTGAGGTCTTCGAGGACTGGTCGGTATGCCTTCTGCGCGGCTAAATCATGAAATTCTTTCGGGTCTTCACTACAGAGAACCACATCATAGCCGACCGACCTCAGAAGGTGCGCCCAAGTAACAACGTCCGAAGGCAGAGGGGTAGCATTGTCCCAGGCGCCGATGTGGTGGATGTAACGCCCAGTCATGAAAGACATGCGCGAGGGAACACAAAGTGGTGAATTGCAGTAGGCGTTTGCGAAAGTAACGCCGTTGTCCGCCAGCCGGTCCAGGTTCGGTGTCTGTACCAGCTTGTGACCATAAGGTCCGCTAAACATCGGGGCGTGTTCGTCGGACATGATAAGCAAGATGTTGGGATGGTCTCTTGTAGACATTTAATTACTCCTTTTATAAATTATTCTGGTCGGCAGAGCAAGAGAAAAATGGCGACAAAGAATTTGAATCATTATACTCGATGTGGTATCCTATCTTCTCCGATAAATCGGGATTTATCAACCTGAAAATCTATATAATTTGAGGTGTAAAATGACAGGTGGAGATATTTTAATAGAGTCTCTAAAAGCACAAGAAGTTAAAGCCATTTTTGGTATGCCAGGAAATCAAAATGTGTATATCTACGACGCGCTCCATCGGCGAGGCGAAGGGATAAAACATTTTGTCGTCCGACATGAGCAATCGGCGACATTCATGGCCGACGGTTATGCTCGAGTAACAAGAGATGTTGGTGTTGCCTTGACGGTGTCCGGACCTGGCGCTTCAAGCGCTTCGACGGGAATTGGCGAAGCTTACACCGACCGCGTTCCTGTGCTTTTGATTACAGGACAGGCGGATAGCAGGTTGGCGAACAGAGATAACAGCAAATTGTTTCACGGTTTAAATCAGATTACATTTTTTGAGCCGATTACAAAATGGTTTGGAAGGGCGAATACAGCGGATGAGATTCCGAAGATGATTGAGACTGCATTTACCATGCTAAGGACAGAAAGACCTGGCCCTGTGGTGATTGAGATTCCAAACGATGTAGTTACGGCGGAAGCAGAAGTGAAAATTCCGCCTAAAGTTTCTGTGCCAAAACAACGGGGGAAATCCGATGACATTAAAAAGGTTATCTCAATCCTCCAGTCATCGCAGTTGCCAATCATTCTTGCCGGCGGCGGTGTTATTTCATCAAACGCGTCAAGTGAGTTGACCGCTCTATTCATGGATTAGCCGCCAGACGCGCGCGTGAAGCGGCTGACGCGATGCTGGCTATCGGATGCCGCTTTACACAGATTGATACAGGCAGTTGGTCGATGGAAATGCCGCAACCGTTGATTCAAATCGACGCCGATAAATCGGAACTCGGCAAAGAATATCCAATCGCCGCAGGCATCGCTGGAGATGTCAAAATCGTGTTAGGTCAACTGTTAGAAGCAGTTAAAAATTCTGGCGGCTTAAAAAAGGACGCTTGGAAGCCAATCCTCAAGGGAATTAAAGACGAAATCCACCAACAACCGAAATTGCCCGTTTTAAGCGAATTAAGAGAAGTATTAGGTTATAGGCAATCACGCTTTACATTTCCCACTTTTCAAATGAAACTGGAAGCATACTATTCAATTTCTGAAATCACTGGCAATACAGGCTTTTTGATTATAAATGAATATTTTTCAGATGAGAGGAGTCAGGTGTGAATATTACAAATATCGAAGCTTTGGTTTTGCGGCTGCCGGAGGTAACCTCGGCGTGCGATGGAACTCAAGATACTTGCCTGATTAAAATCGACACGGACGCGGGTATCTGTGGATGGGGAGAGGTTGATTCATGCCCCACAGTGGTAAAGGCTATCATCGAAGCGCCACTGTCGCACCAAATCTGCAATGGTCTTGCCAATGCCCTGACCGGTGCAGACCCGTTAGCTATCGAAGTCTGCACCGGTCAAATGAAGTCCGCCATGAATTACTACGGTCGGTTGGGAGTCGGCGTCCATGCGATGGCTGGTGTGAATATGGCGCTTTGGGATATTGCTGGCAAGGCATATAATCAGCCGATATACCGTTTACTTGGCGGGCCATTCAATACACGATTCCGGGCTTACGCCAGCGTACTTTTCGGGGATACACCACAATCCACATACGAACATGCTAAACGATTGGTTGACTGTGGCTTCACCGCTGTCAAATTTGGTTGGGGCCCGATGGGACAGGATGAGGCGAATGATATTGCACTGGTGCGGGAGGCGCGCCGCGGATTAGGCGACGCGACCGAGTTGATGATTGATGCAGGTCAGGTTTGGGATGCCCGCACCGCACTACGCCGAGCCGAACAGTTCTCTGAATTTCGTCCATTCTGGTTAGAGGAACCACTTCATCCCGACGATATCACAGGTTACGCCAAACTGTGTGAGTCCAGCCCAATACCGATAGCCGCTGGCGAGTCTGAATCTCGCTTAGTTGACTTCGAGCGACTGATGGACGAGGGTGGAATAGATTGGGTGCAGCCAGACCCCGCGCGTTGTGGTATTTCAACCATGCTTGATGTCGGTCGCGCAGCCTATGCCAAACATCGTCACACTTGCAATCATAGCTTCAAGAGCGGCATCACGATTGCCGCCTCGCTGCATGTGATGGCTGCTTTACCAGATGCCAGTGTATTTGAGTTCTGCATGAGCGATTCACCGTTGAGACACGAACTAACGAAAGAGCGGTTTGAGATTCACAATGGCTATGTCCACGTACCCGAAAAACCAGGGTTGGGAGTAACTGTCAATCTCGACACCGTGGCTCGTTATCTCGTGGGATAGGAGGGATACACCGAATCTTAGGGCGTGTTGACGAATTATTTGTCGATCTAGTTGTAGCCCAAGATTCTATCTTGGTTTCGATACGTTCCTACTCAACCCAAGG
>DTYX01000926.1 GCA_012961655.1 Candidatus Poribacteria bacterium | reverse complement strand
TCTCGACTAAAAAGTCGATTTTGGAAAATCGACCTATTTTCCGAGAGAACTCAAAGCAAAGGAGGGACAGGGGGGATTTCAGATAAAAAATCACTAAACCTTTGTGAACCCTTAGATGGTTAATCTCCTATCTTCCAACTCACGTTCCGCCTTCTCAAATTCATCGACAGCCGTTTGTTCTTTTACCCAATCCATCAATTCTTTGATTCCGTCAGTCAAAGTCACCTTAGGTTCAAAACCGAGTGTATCTCGAATTTTAGAGATATCAGCGAAGCAGTGCCGGATATCCCCAATTCGGAATCGGTTTACAATCTCTGGTTTCAAAACCTGTCCTGAACGAAGTGAACGATCGGATTGCAGCGCTTCGAGCAGAAGTTCAGCGACCTTACAAATCGTAGTGGCTTGACCTGTGCCGACATTGAAAACCCGTCCGTTTGCTTTGTCGCTGTTCATAGCTAAGAGATTGGCTTGCACAATATCGCTGATGTGAACGAAATCACGCGTTTGTAGCCCATCTTCAAAAATCAGGGGCGGATTGTCGTTTAGAATACGCGACGAAAATATAGCCATTACGCCTGTATAAGGGTTGTTCAGCGATTGTCTCGCGCCGTAGATGTTAAAGTATCTCAATGCCACTACGGGGATGTTGTACGCTTCGCCCACGCACAGACACATCTGTTCTTGAATCTGTTTGGATATGGCATAGATTGAAGTCGGTTGCAGAGGTTTGTTTTCATTTGTGGCAACGGGCTGGACGGGTTTAGAACAATTCGGACAGAACATCTCCCATTGTCTTTGCTGAAGTTGTTTTAAACTCCGTTGCTTGGGATAGACTATTCCACAAGTCTCACATTGGTATGCGCCTTCGCCATATTCGCTCATGGAAGCGGCGACTATCAGTTTTTGGACGCGATGTTTCTCATTTGCAAGAATGTCCAGTAGATTCGCCGTTCCCAAAGCGTTGACATCCGTATATCTGCGAATCTGATACATCGATTGACCCACTCCCACAGCCGCGGCTTTGTGAAAAATGACTTCTACGTCTTTTATGGCTTTCGCCAATTCATCGCGATTACGGATATCGCCTTGTATGAATTCCGCTTCTTCGTTTAGATACTCTGGTATTTGAGTATGAACTTGCGGAGTTAGATTATCGTACAATCGGACGGAGTGTCCTTGTTTAATTAAAACGTCAGCTATGTGTGAGCCGATAAATCCGGCTCCACCGGTTATCAAAATTTTCATACTTCCCTCATTTCTTGTTTTTGGAATAACTATTGGGAATTCGCTGCCAATGTCGCCACCATACGTTCCATCTCTTCCGCTATCTGCTTCAATTCATCACTTAATTGTTTTTTTTTCACAATACTTTTAGCTTGCCGAATCTGTTCACTTCGTTCAGTAGTTTACTTTCGTAAACCACTTGAGATAATTCCGAAGCTTGATTGGCTTTATCTCTGATTTCCTGTCTCAGTTTCTTGTTTAGTGTTTCTTTTATCGGCGATTTCATGATGTTACTCACCTTCATTTACTTTTGTCATAGTTTCGACAGCCTTCAATAATTTATTGGTTGTTTCAGTCATTGGACAACCCTGGTCCCCCTATCTATTCCCCCCAATACAAAGCAGATATTTGCGAGCCAAACCGATATACAGCTTGCCATCAGCAATGGCGGGCGAAGATAGAATTTCTGGGTTATTTACGACATCGGAAGCGTCGTATCTCCATTTTATATCGCCCTTGTCAAGGTCGATGCAATAGATGTAACCTTCCTTTGAAGCCGCGTATACGTCATCTCCAACAACAGCAACGGAAGATAGAACGGGCGAATCGACTTCGGTTTTCCATTGCAGTTTGCTCGAATCGGCTGAAATGGCATAAACATTTCCATCGTAAGCGCCAAAAACGACCTTGTCTTTTGCTATGCTGATTGCGGAAAGTACGGTATCTTTGACATCGTAGAACCATTCTTTCTCACCTGTGCGTGCGTTAAGACAAACTACGCCTCCAGCGGGTTCTTCCGATTCCTCGACGAAGGTGCTGTGTCCCAGGCCAAAATAGACTTTTGATGACGCTATCGAAGGCGAACCCCAGACATTATAATCCATTTTAGTTTTCCATAGTTTTTCGCCCGTCTCCGCGTCCAGACAGTAAACAGCGAATTCCCCGTAAGCCGTGCCGAAATAGACGCCGCCCAACCACACCGCCGGAGAGCCATCCACATGAACGCCTTCGTACCGCCACTTTATTTCGCCTGTTTCGGCGTCCAGGCAATAGACGCCATCATCGCCCGCGCCGACGAAAACCTTTCCGTCCGCAACATAAGGGCTTGATTCCACGTGACTCTTCGTTTGATGTTCCCATACGAGTTTGCCGGTGTTTTTGTCGATACAGTATAACTTGCAACCGACATCGTAATGCAGTCCTTCGCCAATGTAGACCTTGCCGTAAGCTATTGAAGGCGATGAAAAGATTTGTTTTTCGGTTGGGAACTTCCAGATTATCTTGGCGTTTTTTGCGTCGATGCAGTAGACGTTTCCTCTGCTTGAAAACACCGACGCCTCCGCTGAACCGACGTAAATTCTATTTTTTACAACTGCCGGAGAAGATGAGAAGTCAATTACTCGCACTTTGGGGTCTGAAAAAGTCCATATCAGTTCACCTGACGATGGCCCATCTCGCCCATCGATGTTCCCCGTGCGTCTCAGATTGCCGCGGAACGTCGCCCACGTTTTAGCCGAGGGGCTTTTGGCGGACGCTTTGCTCGCAGCAGTTATAGCGGATTGAGGTGTGGGCCACAGCAGAAAAGCACTGGCGCCGACGATGATAATCAAGCCCAAAACAACGCTAATCACAAAGATGACTTTACGATTGAATATCCGCGCTAACCACATCCTCGATGTCAGCCAAACGGTAGCTATAGACGCCGCAACGATGGCTAACAACTGAGGCAAGATTGCCAGCAAGGCTTGAAACGGCCCCACCAACTGTGGAATCACCGCATAAACGGGCACAGCTATTCCAGTCAACAGGAAAATAACCGATACTAGCAGTTTAGTTTTAGAACTCATTCCTACTCTCCCTATCTGAAGTAACGTACTGTCAAACGCAAACCGA
>DTYX01000925.1 GCA_012961655.1 Candidatus Poribacteria bacterium | reverse complement strand
TTGCCTCTTCCGGTTTTTATCGGGCAGCAGCGATGATGACGAAAGAATATATTGCACTAGATAAGAAAAATATAGAAGAATAAGTAAAACTGCTCTGATAGAGAAGTTCGTGCCCGAATTAAAAAGAAGTGGATACCGGAGATAAAATATGGGAGATTTGATCCATCTTGCTGGTGGTAGAAGCAGTAGGATGGGCTACAATAAAGCGCTCTTGCGCATTGGCGGTAAAACGACAATAGAGCGCGTGCTGACTTCTCTAAAAGAGGTTACCGATTCCTTCCTGATAGTTACAAACTCGCCCGAAGAATACGCTTTCCTCAACATTCCGATGAAACCAGATATCCTACCTGGCAAAGGAGCGTTCGGTGGCCTTTACTGAAGCATCTTAGCGACCCTCCCAGCATGCACTGCCGCCAGGTATATCGGCCCATAGAGAGACGCATTGTAATCTGGCTCATGAAGAAAATCGACGTTCAGTTCCTTGCCGACCAATTTTTGCCAGAATTCGCGCATTTTTCCCCGGTAGCCTTCGATTTTCCAGACGCTACCTTCGAGACATAACGCATCGCCTTTGGTTACGTTAAGACCAAATCTCTTCCTTTCGTCGGGTTCTCTAAGACCATATCCCGTTCTCTCGGTTATAGCCGATAGGACGAGCGCTGCATGGAGAGCAGAGCGTTCTATGATTGCATCGGCGATGAATATCAGCTTTTCGAGGACAACTGGTTCAAAATCTATTTTCCCCAGAAGAATCTTTCTCTGTTCTAGGGAAGTAAATCCATAACTGGAGAGTTGAGCTATATCGATAGCCTCAGGTTCTGGCGCAAGTTCTCTGCACGGCGCGTCTTCTCCTAGTTGTATTCTCTGTCCTTTCCTTGATGACACTATCGCTTCGTAGACATCGGGGGAAAGATTTCTGCAGATAATCTCTTTAAACGATTTGCCGAAACTGGCTCCCGATAGCGCGTTTCTTTCCATCTGGTCTGTTCGCTCAGTATCATAGATTGTCTTTGTCTCCCTCAGTTCCAGGACACCAATTTCGTAGTTGACGAAGAATCTCTTTGCATTTTGCCGATTTACTTCCAGAGGGCCTGTCCCGACGAAGACGGGGCGCTTGTTAATTCTGTTTGGGATGCCATTTTATCGACAAGATAATTCTCGGCAATGGTAAAATTCGCCCCGGTGCCGTTGACGAAGAGGCCAATCTGGTCATAAGTTTGCCGATTTTCGCCAGTCAGAAAATAGTGAAGCGCCATTATCGTATCGTTCGCCACCGTGATTTTCGGTCTCTCTTTAGAAAAGATATTTTTTAAAAGACGTTCCAAATGCTGTTTTCGAAGTTCCCGACGATTTTTTATCTCATTATCCTCATCTGATGCGTCTATCTCGCCTTGACTCGAAAGGCGCGCGCCTCCCGCTAATCTTTTCAACTCAGATTCAATCCGCTCCGCGATGGCTTCTCTGAATATATCTTCCACCCTTGCGCCCATCAGGTCGCTGAAACCCTCTTGGCCCTTTTCCATCCTTGTAGTGGTCGATATATCGAAAAATCCAGCGCCATCCTGTTTTACAATCTGAGAATACCCCCAATTGAGGATGATAGATTGGCACTGATGCGCAGTATGAGTAAGATGCGGGTAAATTGCCTCGACAATGGGATTTACCATTTTTTCTCTGCCGATGTCATCTGTGCCTTCGCTATGCGGAGTTGGCATTCGATTGTTCCTCTGAAGCGCTTCGAGCTCATCGCCTCTGCGTGGATTGCCATTTTCAAAAGCTACAATCTCCCCATCTTTCAATTCCATAACCATAAAATAGGTGTTCGTCCCGCCCACCGAAACGACCAAATGCCGTCCTTGGGAATTCAGATTAGCAGCCGGTATCTGATTCTCTGGAAACGGAATACCCGACCATAGCATCATCCGTTGGCGATTGGAATCCGCATCCTGCTTCACATCCATAGCTTCCTTAATTCTATTTCTCTCACGACGCAATTTACTTAGAGTATCAGTTTCATCGAGGTCTAAAATGAACCCATCTTCAAGCAAGTTTTTTCTCAGTTCAAGCAGTTCTTCTGACATTCTCATCTCTTGATTCACAATAAAATTTCTACCAAACTCCCGCAATCTTATGTTCACAATTCATGCATTGTCCGTTCTTCATGCCAACTATATCCACCTTTGATTCGGAACGTTGGATAAGCGTTTCCCCGCATTTGGGACAATACGTCGATGTCGCTTTATGTTTGCCTACATTATCCAGATAGACATACTGCAATCCAGCGTTTTTGGCGATATCGTAAGCTTTTTCCAATGTCTCCAAAGGCGTTGCATAGTGCTTTGCCAATTGATAGTTTGGGAAAAAACGGGCAAAATGAAGTGGCACATCCGTACCGATATTTTCTCTTATCCAAACAGACATATCTGAAATGAGTTGTGGGTTGTCGTTTAATTCGGGGACAACTAGATTTGTAATTTCCAAGATTGAATATGATTGATTAATTATCTTAATAGCGTCAAGTATACGTTCTAATTGTACCTTGACGCCACAGTTTTTTTGATAATATTCCTTAGTGAAACCCTTGAGGTCTACGTTGATTGCATCGAGATATTCGCAAATCTCCTTCAGCGGTTCAGGGTATATATAGCCAGCGGTTTGAGAGGCGGTGATTAACCCGGCTCTCTTCGTCTCTTTCGCGATGTCGAGCATATATTCAAAGTAAATGGTTGGTTCGTTATAGGCAAAAATAATCGCCTGGCAATCTTCCGCTAGCGCCCGTTCGACGACATCATCAGCAGAGAGCTTTTCCGAAGGTATATCTTCTGGCCTTGATTGTGAAATCGGCCAGGTTTCACAAAATCTACAGCGCAAATTGCAACCGGCGGTTCCGATAGCAAGCGCCTTCTTGCCTGGCAAGAGATGGTAAAAATGATGTCGCTCAATCGGTTCTGGATAGGCGGCGCAGGCATGCTCATAAACCAGTGTGTAGTAGACTCCGCCTCTGTTTTCCCGTGCCCCGCAATAGCCGCGTTCGCCTTCATTGATGACGCACTGCCTCGGTTCGAGAGTACACTTTATTCCAAGATTCGGCAGCTTTTCGTAATAACTCGCCTCATGTAAAGTTAGCGGCGAGACCTGTTCTGGTTCAATATCAGCAAAATCCGACAATCCACGTATAGGTTGGGGCCTCAATCCCAGAGCAACGCCTGTTGCGGCGCTACCTGTTAAAAGAGTCTTTTTGATGAAATCTCTTCTCGTCATCTGTGACATCGGTAAATTTATTTCCAAGTTAAAATTGTACAAAAATAACGACTGATGAGTGACTACTGACATGTGACAAATCCCTTCCAATCTAACAATTCGAATTTACTTAACTCCATCTACCCGGAATTGCTGTTCCGCAAAATTTACATCTGCCATCAACGATATTATTTTCGACGACAGCTAGATAGCTTACGCGCTGGATTATGCGCCTTTTGCAGTTGGGACAGTAGGTGTGTTCTGCGTTATTGCCAGGCCAGTTGCCGATGTAGACAAATTTTAATCCGGCGTTGCGGGCGGCTTCCCTTGCGAGTTGAAGGATATTTTCCGGTGTAGGGGGAAAATTGCGCATTTTATAAGCTGGGAAGAATCGCAGTAAATGCAAGGGAACATCGGGGCTAAGATGTTCAGCAATCCATTTACTCAGAGCAGAAATCTCCTCTTCGCTGTCATTGAAATTGGGAACCAACAATGTCACAACTTCGACCCACGCGCTCGTTTTATATGCGGTTTCCAGAGCCATAAGCACAGGTTTAAGTCTTCCGCCGACGATTTTTTCGTAGAATTTTTCGGTAAACCCTTTCAGGTCTATGCGCACTACGTCAAAGCATTCTCCTATCTCTTTCATCGGTTCCTGGTCGATATATCCTGCGGTGACAAAAATCGATTTCAGTCCCAAACGTTTCGCTTCCTTTGCGACATCCATCGCATATTCTGCATACACAATGGGCTCCGTATAGGTGCAGACTACCGCTTCGCAATTGTTGTCCAATGCCATCTGTACAACGGACTTTGGCGATAAATCATAGTTTTGAGTTTCATCCGCCCCGAACTGGCTCATCTGCCAATTCTGACAATATTTGCATCTGAGATTACATCCGGCGGTTGCAATAGCGAGACATCGAATTCCGGGGTAAACGTGAAATATAGGTCCTTGTTCTATTGGATGTAATGCAAGACTGCATGGTTGACCGTAGACGGCGCTATACAATTTTCTGTTTTTATTTAAACGCACCCTGCAACGGCCGATTTCTCCATCTTTGAGCATACAGTATTCCGGACACAGAACACATTGTACCATGCTACCAATAGCGCGATAGTATCTAGCTTCGGTTAAATGAACATCCTTCTTGAATGGCAGGTCCCTCAGCGCTCTAGTTGGGTCATCTTTGCCACGATAGACGGGCGCGGCAATCCCTCTTGCCGCTAAACAGAAACTAGCGGCGGCGAATGTCCATTGGATGAATTCTCGACGATTAATCTCTTTTTCCATGTCAAGATAATTATACCATGCTTTCTCTAAATTGCCCAGAAATTTTTCAAGATGCCAACGAAATAAAGATTTTTCTTGCAGGTTTTGGCAATGTGTGTTAAAATATCTATGTTTTACCGTAAATTCAAATCTCTTTTATCCAAGGATGGAAAATCTTTTTTACTTCTAGCATTTGCCTAAGACGCGGACGGACAACTAAGTCCGCGTTCGGACATTAAGTCTGTTCGCTACGAAGTCCTTGTTTATCCAGAGAAAGATAGTTTTGGGGGTTATCTTAACTTTTATGAGGTGATGTGAATGGATGCTAGTGTGCTAGTGCTGAATGCAAGTTATGAAGTGATTAATATTTGTGATGCAAGAAGAGCTATCAAAATGCTTGTGAAAGGAATAGCTTCCGCAGAAAGAGAATATGAGCGAGAGATTCATTCTGCTCACGCCGCCTTCAAAATTCCTTCAGTGATACGATTGTTCAGGTATGTTCACATCCCCCATCGAACAGTCAAATTCTCCAGGAAAAATATTCTCTTGCGAGATAGATATACTTGTCAATACTGTGGTAAGCAATTTCCTCCGGCATATCTTACTTTAGACCATGTTGAGCCAACTTCTCGCGGCGGAACTACTTCCTGGGATAATGTGGTTACGGCATGTAAAAAATGCAATACCCAAAAAGCAAATAGGACACCGATGGAGGCTAGAATGCAAACTATTCGAAAGGAATATAAAGCTCCGCATATTGTTCATTTCTTGCACATGAGCAAATATTCCGCAGCTTACCACAAGGAATGGCAGGAATTTCTGTTTGCCCGATAAATAGGGCAAGAGGGCAAGGAGGCAAGAGGGTACAATGGCAAGAGGGCAAGAAGGTAAGAGGGCAAAGACATTTCACGTTTCCACTGACTATTCACAGCTCATTAACTTTCAACCAAGTCTCGTTGTAATACTAATATGTATCTGCTTTTCGTTTCTATCCTGTGGTGTGAAAGCGCCTGAGGATTACTATTTGCGATTATTGGCGATGGAAAAGGCGGGGGAGCAGGAAAGAAGTGAAACCGGGAGAAAGATTGGGGAGATTGTGACGCCTGAAGAATCGCTTGAACCAATGGTCATAGCATTGCAACCGCAAGAGAAAGCTTTAAGTTCAAGCGGTAAACGGCTGAATTCGGATTTAATCGAGATGATTTATACAAAGACGGATGGAGCTAAAACTGAGGTCGCCAAGGGGTCTTCAGGCTATTCGGTTATTCGGGGGACTGAGTCTAAGCCGATTCTATCCGTAGTTCCAATAGGCATCAATAAAGAGATGTTAGAAAAATCCTTGAAGGATAAAAATATTAAAGTTATTGGCATTATAACCAAGGACGGTCGACTTGATGGAGAAAAAAATTTAGTTCAAGTACATTTTGTCTCAGAGACAATGTCTGATGATGCTCTCTATGAAAAGTTCCTGTATATTTGTGCGATAATTTATGGTCATGATATGGGCAAAAACACGGTTGATACCGTAATGGGTTTCGTAATTGTAGAAGATTTTCCATATATGGTCTTAGAGGGTAAGATGGAAGATTATGTGGATTTTGCCGATAAAAAGATTTTATATAGAGATTGGATTTCCAGGCTTACTATCAAGAAATTAGAGCAGTGATAAATGGAGCGTTTAGTTGAAAAGAGGGAAAGCGATTGTATGAATATAGAGATAGCAATTCATCCCCTTATGAGGAAGAAAGGAGAAAGTTCCCTCGCTCACTCAGGTTGAAGAAGAAGCGAGAATTTGAGAGGGTCTATAAAAATGGGAGAAGATACTGGAATAAAACCTTCGTAATATATATTCTGCCTAATGGAATTAATGTGACTCGATTGGGATTGACTGTAAGTAAAAAAGTAGGCAAAAGTGTTAAGAGAAACCGGGTTAAACGTTTGATTCGAGAATCTTTTCGATTATCGCAAGAACAGATTATGCCTGGGTATGATATAGTCGTTGTCGCTCAACCACGCGCGTGCGGTTTAAAATGTCAGCAAGCACAGTCAGAATTGCTCTCGTTGTTCCGCCGGGGGCGGATTTTAAAAACAAGTTTTGAAGCTTTGCAAGCGAATGAATAGGTGTTGATTTACTTTGAAAAAATTGGTTATATATATCATTCACTTTTACCGAAGATTTATCTCCCCATTTTTTCCACCTGCTTGTCGTTTCTATCCCACCTGTTCGCAGTATGCTTTGGACGCCTTGGAAACCTGTGGCTTGCTCAAAGGTGGATGGCTGACAATTAAGCGACTTGCGAAGTGTCATCCCCTCTGCCCTGGAGGCTATGACCCGGTGAACGGAATTCGGAATTGCAAAGAAAGCCAGTAGATATCAGCATTCATCACTATCAGTTTTTACGATGGGAATTTAGCGAACAAACTACTTAATTTGAGGAGACGTAAATTTAATGGATAAACGTTACATATTAGCCCTTGTGCTAATAACAGTCGTGATGATTGGTTGGATGTTTCTGCAACCAATCATGAGTCCACGTAAACCGCTAAGACAGAGACGAAGTAATACGCCATCCGTTCAACAGGAGACAGAACGTCCGAAAGTTTCTGGGAAAGTTGTAACTGTACCACAGGTGGAACATTCCGACGAAGTCGGGGGAGAGAAAGAGACACGGATAGAATATCAGGACATTGCTGAGAACGATAAGGTTAATATAGAGACAAATTATTATGAAGCAGAATTCTTTAAAAAGACCGCGACGATATCAAGCTGGAAATTAAAGAGATATCTGAAAAGAGGCGCCAAAAATGGTGAAAAGGTCGACCTTATTCCACCTCCCACTGTTCTTTTACCAACTTACAAGCATTGTTCCGGCATTACATTCCCTGGACTTGCTGAGAATATAGAATGGTATGAAGTTGATAATCAAGAATCTTCGATAACTTTCAAAGGCATCATTGAGAATAGATTGGAAGTTATGAAGAGATATACTTTCCATCAAGATAGTTACGTGGTTGACCTAGATATCACATTCCATAATCTTACCGATAAACGATTTCCCGAAGATGAGGAGAATAGTGGTTACATCCTGCGCTGGGGTCCTGGCATAACCTCGGATGATAAAAAGGGTGGCAGAGGTTATGGCCCTAAAGTTTATCGTCCCAAAAAGTCAGAATCTGAGGAAGCGGAACCGCCAATTATTTGGGCGGCGATGAACAGCAGGTATTTTGCCGCCGCCATTGTCCCTGAAGCAAAGCTGAATGCCCAATATGAAAAGAACAGCAGTTTAACCTCAAAGAATCAAGTTGAATATGTAGCCTCACCCTCAGATGCTGTTGATGTTATAATCCCAGGTTTCGAGGCTGGCGAACGCCGTACCGACCGATTTGTCTTGTATATTGGTCCAAAAGATGATGATTTTTTAAAACAGGTACATGCTCCGGGCTCCGATGACCCAATTCATTTAAATAAACTTATCAAGCTCGGTTTTTTTGGCTGGCTTGCCAAGGGTTTGCTTTGGTTGCTTAATGCTGTTTATGCCTTCACCAAGAATTATGGGATTGCGATTATTGTTATAACAACGTTATTG
>DTYX01000924.1 GCA_012961655.1 Candidatus Poribacteria bacterium | reverse complement strand
TAAAATATTTAACGCAAAGGCGCTACGGGCGCAAAGGAGGAAAAATATTCTTTGCGTTAAGTTCCTTTTTTTGGGTCCATCAACAAGTTTGTAACACCACCGTACTTAAAATAGATGGACATCAGAAGTTTTAAATGTTATGTAGGTTTGCTTGCATAAGTTCAGATTCATCCGATGAAACTGTTGCTTGGGCATCAACGCGACAAATTCCACACCTGCGTCGATTTTCAGTCTGACCCATTCTTTTTCGGCAGTTATTGAGGTGATTTCTCCGAGGAAGGAATTCCATGAATCTGATTCCCTCGGTCGATTCGAGATGTGGATGTTTTTGGGGTCAATGCAGATATGCGCATCGCCGCTCTTTTCGGTGTTGAGGAGAATTCTAAGCGGCGCGCCTCTGTGCCGCCAAGAGAGGAATAGTTGTTTTAAGCCATCGGATTCTTCTATCCGTCCTGAGAAGATATTCTCTGGGCTGCTTTCGATTATGCGCCCCAAAAGGAGTGAAATGATTTCGTCGGCGAGGCGATAAGCTTGAGAGAGGTCATGGGTGGTCATTACTATAACGGTTCGTCCTTCTGATTTGATTTTTCGAATGAGTCTTTCAACGACTTCTGCGTTGCGTTTGTCTATGTTTGCTGTCGGTTCGTCAAGCAGCAAAGCTTTCGGATTTAACGCCAAAGCCCTGGCGAGCGCGACTCTACGCGTTTCGCCAGCGGATAGTTGATATGCTTTGCGCTTCTCAAAGCCGGAAAGACCGACCATTTTGAGAGCCTCGGCAACTTTTTCATCCCGCGCTTTCCTCTCCATTGAGCGAACGCGCAAACCGTAAGCGACATTTTTTTCCACTGTGGTGCCAAAGAGGACCGGGTCTTGCATCACCATCGTGATGTGTCTGCGAATATCTGTGATGATATTCGATTTACGGTCAATCATCTGTCCCTGGAAAATGATTTTGCCGTCAGTTGGTTCATCCAATCCTGCGAGAATATTGAGCAGAGTTGTCTTGCCCGCGCCGTTCGGGCCGACGACGGCGTAGATTTTGCCCACTTCAAGTTCCAGATGCGGAATGTCTAACACCAGTTTATCATCGTAATATTTTGTGAGATTTTCGATGCGAAAAATTGTTTCATTCATTAAAAAAAGAAAGAGAATAGAAAAGTTTCAGATTTTTTGCAAACGATGCAGTAGAATATTGATGCCAAATGCGATTATCAATAGAATAATACCCAATGCAATACCGAGTCCGAATTCGCCTTTGCTGGTCTCTAATGCAATGGCAGTTGTAATTGTCCGCGTTGAATCTTTGATATTGCCGCCGAGCATCATGGCGGAGCCGACCTCTGCGATAATTCTGCCAAATCCGGCGATAATCGCCGCCATCAAACCGAATTTCGCTTCAGACAACACCGTCCATGCGGCTTGTGTCCCGGTAGCCCCTAAAGTCAAGGCTGTTTTCCGCACTTTTATATCGACGCCCTGAATTGCGGACATGGTCAGCGCTGCGATGATGGGGGTCGCCAAAAGGATTTGTCCTATCACCATCGCTGTTTGTGTAAACAGCAATCCAAACATGCCCAACGGTCCGCTCCGAGATATGAAGGCATAAACTGTAAGTCCGACCACAACAGTAGGCATCGCCATTAAAGTATTCAAAATTGTCGCTATCGTTCTTCTGCCTGGGAATGTTTTAGTGGCAACAATAAATCCCAACGGCACTCCTATGATGATGGCAAAAATAATGGCTGTACAGGACACCCGCAGTGAGACAAGGACGATGCTGAAAACTTCTCTATCCGCAGTAAAGATTAATAAAATTGCTTTTTTGACGCCATCTGTGATGTAATTCATCTTAGTTATGACTTCTTCAGTTATCGTATGTTGCAACAGTAAAGATAATGCGTAATACGTAATGCGTAATACGTAATTCTTTCTTTTTTACGCATTATTATTCTTTCACCTTAATAGCCATCGGGTGGAATAATGCTTCACCGAATTTTTTATAATCGGCGATAATTTT
>DTYX01000923.1 GCA_012961655.1 Candidatus Poribacteria bacterium | reverse complement strand
TGGCCGAAGTATTACAAACAGTGTTCAAAGGCAATCTCTGAAGACGCCATTGTTTGGGTCAGAGGCATAGTAAATCCCGGTCGTTCACGCCTCAAGGAGATTGACGATAGCGAAGAGCATGAGGAAGAGGAGCGTCAACTGGAAGTATCGGAGATTCTGCCGATTTCAGAGGTCAAAGATAAGCAGACCTTTGCGGTGGATATTACCATCCCTCAAGGAAAAATAGATAAAGATACAATGGCGTCTCTGAAGGAAATCTGCCAGCAGCATAAGGGCGAATATGACCTGGTTCTGCATCTGATGACGAAAAAATATGGCGAGGTTGTCCTGCAGTCGGATAACACAAAAGTATCTTACAACGATAATTTCGTGGCTCAAATTGAACGGTTTTTAGGCAAAAACACCGCCAAAACCAGTAACTACACCGTCCGCCCCAATCGAAAGACACAACGGACGCAGTATTTATGAGCCGCTGATTTCCAGAGAATGATAGCGCCGTTATTTCTGTCAGTGATAGTGGATAGAGGATATAAAAAAGCGTGTGTTTGAGCCATTTTTTACCACAAAAGCTGACTCAGGAGTAGGATTAGGTCTGAGCATAAGTTATAATATCATTCAACAACACAATGGAGAAATTGCTTTGGAAAGCGAACCAGGAAAAGGCACAATCTTCACAATCCGACTGCCAAAAAAACCTGACGCGAAAACCGTATAGCGTTGTTGAGTCTACCCATATTCAGTAGACAGTTTTTGAGTTCCGTCAAAAATTTAACAGCAAGACTAAAATCGTGCTTGAAATTCTTAAAACAGTGCGTTGTTAATTAAATTTTGATAAAGATATTGTTTCCTTAAAACCCGTTATTTAAACACAGATTTTCACACGAGGATGCTTTATTCCATCTCCATCTCTACCTGCCGTTTGTACAACGTCATGAGTTCTTTTGTCATCTCTCCCGTAAGCCAAAGGCGTCGGTGAGTGAAGCGAACGGGTTCACCATCGTTGATACATGCTGAATCAATTCGCGTCAGCGGCATCACTTCCATCAGCGAATTTGTCAGAAAAGCTTCATCCGCCGCCAGCAATTGTTCCAATTGCCACTGCCCTTCCCGTATAGTAATACCAACTTTAGAAGCCATCTCTAAAACAACTGCCCGCGTGATACCTGGCAAGATAGGACACTCAGTCGATGGAGTATACAACTCCCCGGATTTCACGAAGAATATATTGCTCATCGTTCCTTCAGCCACATAGCCGTCAGTATCCAGAAAAATTGATTCCTGCGCGCCGACATCTCGGGATTGAAAACGGGCGAGGATATTTTCCAGATAATTGAGTGACTTCAGTCTCGGGATTGGCGATTGAGGATTACGTCTGATGTCCGATACGATAGCCGCGGCGCCGTTTTGATATAGCTCTTCGGGATAAGGCGTAAAAGGTTTGGCGACGATAAGCAGTGTCGGTTTTTCACACGTGGTCGGGTCAGGGCCAGGCGCACCGGAACCTTGCGAAATGGTCAGCCGAACATAGCCGGAGTCGGAAAGGGCGTTTGCCGCAAGCGTCTCCAAAATAGCTGTCTCAATCGCTTCAGCGGAATATTCAATCTTCAACCTGATGACATCAGCCGAACGAAACAACCTGTCCAGATGCTGCCGCAGGCGAAAGACATGATAATTCTTATAAGCCCGCATGGTTTCAAACAGCCCGTTGCCGTACAAAAAACCGTGGTCTAAAACGGAGATTTTCGCTTCCTCAAGCGCAACTATTTCATCATTGAGATAAACAGATTGTGACATCTTTCCGTCCTCGCTAACGATATTGGCGAACCCCCACATTTCAACAACGCTTATGAATTCTGTTCTGTTGACCGCGTAAACATCATTTTATCTTTGACAAATAAAGAATTTTATGATATAATACCAAAAGTATTACCATCGGCAATACAAGAGGTGAGACAATGACAACACTTACAGTCAAACTAGATGAACAATTTGCTACGGAGGTTGAGCGTTTTCAAAAAACTTTCGGTTATGTTAGTAAAAGCGAGATGGTACGTGATGCACTGCGAAATTTAATGATAGAATTACTGAAGAGGCCTTGGAACGGGTGGAGGAGTAGAAGATGAATATTCGACGCGGTGACGTATTCAACATCAATTTTGGTTCCCACATGAGCAGGAAGGATTGCGTCCCGCTATTATTGTACAAAATAATCTTTATTGTGAACTCTCCACCTTATGGGTGATTCCCACTTCCACCCGCGCTAAACACGACGTTGACTTCCGTGTTCCCGTAACCATTTTGGGACGGCGAACTTATGCATTAATTGAACAACTCACAACCGTTGATAAACAACGACGCGTCAAACCCGATAACTATCTCTGCCATCTTTCTGAAGACGAAATAGAACCGATAGATGAAATGATGCGCATCTTCGGCGGACTGGATTCTAACTACGGTTTTCGTGTTTGATTTACCTATTGAATACTCCATCTCATTTAAAGGATTGCATTTTAGCAATTCCTCCTCCCTGAAGCCTCCATCTCACGGGGTGAAGCAACTCCTGGCTCGTGGAATGCTCGCCTTCCAGTTGGGAAAATCCCATTAAACGAATTACGAATTGTTAAACATGCCCTCGAACGAAGTGAAGGGTTGGAAGGGATTTTATCCTTCCATACCACGGATGGATACAAGGGATGTTTGCGCGCGAATTGACAAGGCGACGCAAGATGTTCCCTGGGATGGGTAGTTATCTAAACGATGTGCGACTTGTACGAAATATCGCAGATTACGAACAGGAAAAAGTAAATAGACGCAGAGCGTCTCAAGCGCCCCGAGTAGCTAAAACGATGGTGGAAAAGGAATGAATTGGAAACAGGAAGAGTTAGTTCAGGAATTATTGGAATATGTCAAAGAGAAGTTTCCACATATAACCTTTATCGGATACTGGGAAACCCCAGACGGAATGCTTTATGCCAAGGTTGCATCACCTTACGATGATGGCTGGGAAATTATCGAATACGCCGGTGAACGAAGCGTGGAGATGTTGATAGATACAGGACAGCAAGTGATGATAGCGCCGTATGACAACGCGACGGACATGGAGGAGTTAGCA